>JAETOP010000058.1 GCA_021771675.1 Oscillospiraceae bacterium
CTGCGCCAGCAGCTTGCGAAATCCAGTGTGAAAAAGTATCAGGCGATGGAGACCGCCGTCTGCGCCGATGGCCGGGCAAGAGGGATGTTCCAGTTTTACGGAGCCAACCGCACCGGGCGGTGGGCAGGCCGCATCATTCAGATGCAGAATCTCCCACAAAATCATCTGGACGATCTGTCCGAAGCCAGAGGGCTTGTCCGGGCAGGCAACTTTGACGCTCTGGAAACGCTCTATGAGGATGTGCCGGACACCCTTTCCCAGCTGATTCGCACAGCATTCGTGCCGCAGGAAAACAGAAAGTTCATTGTGGCGGACTTCTCCGCGATTGAAGCCAGGGTGATTGCGTGGCTTGCCGGCGAGAAGTGGCGGCAGGACGTATTCGCCGCTGGCAAGGACATCTACTGCGCCAGCGCGTCCCATATGTTCGGCGTACCCGTAGAGAAGCATGGCGTCAACGGCCATCTGCGGCAGAAAGGTAAGATCGCCGAACTGGCTCTCGGCTATGGCGGCTCAGTGGGCGCACTCAAGGCTATGGGCGCGCTGGAGATGGGGCTGTCCGAGGATGAGCTTCCCGCTCTGGTCTCCGCATGGCGGCAGGCGAATCCGAAGATCGTGCAGTTCTGGTGGGCGGTTGACCGAGCCGTAATGGACGCTGTTACCCGTAAGACCACCACAAAAACACACGGCATCGTATTCTCCGCCAGAAATGGGATGCTGTTCATCACCCTGCCGTCCGGCAGGAGTCTTGCCTATGTGAAGCCTAAGATCGGGACAAATAAGTTCGGCGGAGACTGCATCACCTATGAAGGCGTTGGTGGCACAAAGAAATGGGAACGGCTGGACAGCTACGGCCCCAAGTTTGTGGAAAACATCGTCCAGGCAACCTCCCGCGATATCCTCTGTTACGCCATGCGGACCCTTCGCTGCTGCTCCATTGTCATGCACATCCATGACGAGGTGGTCATTGAAGCTGACCGCCGGATGTCCCTGCAGGCCGTCTGTGATCAGATGGGCAGGACGCCGCCCTGGGCAAAAGGCTTGCGGCTTCGCGCCGATGGCTATGAGACTGATTTTTACAAGAAAGATTAACGAGGTAACGCCTATGAGCATCAATAAATTCAACAGCGAGGGCTATTACGATCCAACCACCTATGAGGCCCTCACCAATATAGAAAAGGAAGAACGCGCCCTCCGCGCTTTCCGGCCTATCGTGTATATCTGCTCGCCCTATGCCGGAGATGTGACCGCCAACATAGAGAATGCCCGGAGATACAGCCGCTTTGCCGTAGACACGGGATACATTCCCATTGCGCCGCATCTGCTGTTTCCGCAGTTTCTCAATGACGACAATCCAAAGGAGCGTCAACTGGGGCTGTTCTTTGGAAACGCCCTCATGAGCAAATGCTCCGAGGTGTGGGTGTTCGGCGAATACATCTCTTCCGGCATGGAAGCGGAGATCCGCAGAGCCAAATGGAAGAACTACCGTTTGAGATATTTTACGGCTGCGTGCGAGGAGGTAACCGACTATGCGTGAACTGAACATCGCCTACGGCAACAACCGGCAGGCGAAGAGATGGGTCAACAAGACCATAAAATTTGACGATTTGAAGGAACGGCTCCGAGTGCCCATCCGCACCACCGAGTCCGCAGAGGAATATGCAAAGATGAGCCACGCCCAGCGGGACGCCGCCAAAGACCACGGCGGCTTTGTGGCGGGCGTGCTGAAGGGCGGCAGGCGCAAGGTCGATACCGTGGAGAGCCGCTCAATGGTTGCGCTTGACGGCGACCGCATCAACGCTGCTTTTTTGGAAAGCTATGAGTCCCTCTGCCCCTATACCTCCGCGCTATACACCACTCACAGCAGTACGGAGGAAAATCCCCGTGTCCGGCTGGTATTTCCTCTGACCAGGGACGTGACCCCGGAGGAATTTGTGGCGGTGTCCCGTTATCTCGCTCAAATGCTGGGCATCGACTATTTTGACGAATGCTCCTACCAGCCCAATCAGCTGATGTACTGGCCGTCCACTCCGGCCAACGGCTCCTTTGTGTATAAGGAGACGGACGGCGGCTGGCTCAATCCCGATGCGATCCTCACAAAACACCCGGAATGGACAGACCCCACAAGGCTCCCCACCTCTTCCAGGGAGAGCAAGGCGAATACCATCGCACAGCAGAAGGTGCAGGACCCTCTGACCAAAGAAGGCGTGGTGGGTCTGTTCAACCGCACCTATTACCCTATCAGCAAGGCGCTGGAGACATTCCTCTCCGATGTCTATGAGCCGACTGACAACGAAAACCGCTGGCATCTGATTGAATCCTCCAGCATGGCGGGCGTGGAAATCAAGGAAGACAAATTCGTCTATAGCCACCACGCCAAAGACCCGGCTTACCTCAAGCTGTGCAACGCCTTTGACATCGTCCGCATCCATCGCTTTGGAGATCTGGATGAAAAAGCGTCGTACAAGGCGATGTGCGAGTTCGCCATGCAGCAGGATGAGGTAAAGCTGCTGGCGGCAGACGAACGAATGGCGGACGCAGAGACGGATTTCTCCGGCAGCGAGGATACCGACTGGCAGAAGCGTTTCCAGTACGAACCCCGCTCCACGGTGCTGAAGAATAACCTCCACAACATCACTCTGATCCTCCAGAACGACCCGCAGCTCCAGAATATCGTGTTCAACCAGCAGCTGGACGGTATGGAGATCAAGGGCGAGGTACCCTGGAAGCACCCATCTAAATACTGGAGGGACGCTGACGATGCCCAGCTGATCAGCTATGTGGATTCCCACTACGGCACATTCTCCCAGCGCAATTATCAGATTGCTGTAACCAAGGTGGCGGACGACCGCTCCTACCACCCCATCCGTGAATATCTGGCGGCTTTGCCGGAGTGGGACGGCGTTCCCCGTGTGGACACGCTCCTCATCGACTATCTGGGCGCGGAGGATAATTCCTATGTCCGCGCCGTGACCAGAAAGACTCTCTGCGCCGCCGTGCGCCGGGTACAGGAGCCGGGCGTGAAGTTCGATACCATGCTGGTCTTAAACGGTCCCCAGGGAATCGGAAAAAGCACCCTCATTTCCCGCCTTGCCGGAGAATGGTTCTCCGACAGTCTGAACCTGAGCGATACCAAGGACAAGACCGCCGCAGAGAAGCTGCAGGGCTATTGGATTCTGGAAATCGGTGAGCTGGCGGGACTTCGCAAAGCCGAGGTGGAGACACTGCGCTCCTTCCTTTCCCGTCAGAACGACATCTACCGTGCCGCTTTCGGCAGGCGGGCGACGCCGCATCCGAGGCAGTGCATCTTCTTTGGCACCACCAACGCTGAGTCCGGCTACCTGCGGGACACCACTGGCAACCGCCGTTTCTGGCCGGTCAAAACGCCGGGCGGCGGCGTAAAGCACTCCTGGGAACTTACCAACGAGGATATCAGCCAGATCTGGGCGGAGGTGCTGGTGCTTGTAGAGAACGGCGAAAAGCTACATCTGGCTCCCGACCTGGAGACGCTCGCCAAGAGTGAACAGCGGGAAGCGCTGGAGTCTGATGAGCGCGAGGGACTGGTGCGCGAGTATCTGGAGACCCTGCTTCCGGAGGATTGGGACGGCATGGATCTGTTCGACCGCCGCTCCTTCCTCGCCGGAGTGAATAATATCGGCCGTGTGGGTACGGTCGCCAGAACACGGGTCTGCAATATGGAGATCTGGTGTGAACTTTTCGGCAAGGATCAAGGCAGCCTTGGCCGCGCCGAATCCAATAACCTCACAGCAATGCTCACCAAGCTCGGCTGGGTGCGCAAGGAGAAAAAGGAGCGCGTCAGGCCTTATGGACCCCAGTTTGTCTTTGTTCCCGGCGATGTTCCCGATTGACTTTTCAGGAACGGAGCGAATCAGGAACAGTTCCCGACTTCCGGCAGTGTTCCCAGGGGAGACTCTGGGAACGCCGTCAGGAACACACCGAATGTGCCGCCGCAAGGCAACTTTATAGGCTCTGTTCCTGTGTTCCTAAAAAAGCATATAAATTGAAAATGTATCAAAAAGACTGTACAGAACCCGTAAATCACGCATACGCACGCGCGTAAGGATTTTCAGGTTTTTAAGAACGCGGAGGTAAATCAAGATGTCAATGTATGAAATAGACAGCGCATATGTCCGCAGGTGTCAGAAGCGGCTTCAGGAATGGGGAGCGCCCCTCTCCGGCTGGTACTGTGACTATATTTATGATGTGGCCGATGAAGATGAAGATTCCGACCATATCGAATTGTTCACTTGCGAACTCTGCGATTGTACGCAAGTACGATTTGTTCATGTGATGCGGCATAACGAATATTTTGAAACTGTTTCGGTCGGCTGTATCTGCGCCGGAATTATGGAGGGCGATATCCTCGCCGCCAGAGAGCGTGAGCGGCTTATGAAAAACCGCGCCAAGCGGAAGCGGAACTTTCCGCGGCGGCAATGGCGAAAAAACTGGTACGGCAACTATCAGCTGACTTATCAGGGCAGAAAGGTGTTTATCAACAATAAGGGCGGCAATCGCTACAGTGTTTATGTTGATGGCAAGACATCCTGGAGCTACAAGGGCAAACCTCTCGACAATTTTGTCTCCGCCGCCTACGCCGCTTTTGAATTGGCCGACCCCATAGAAAGGATACGCCCATGAGAGAAAAAGAGATAGAAAAGAAGCTGATCCAAGCGGTCAAACAGGCTGGCGGCATCTGCCCCAAGCTCGTCTCTCCCGGTTTTGACGGTATGCCGGACCGCATGGTGCTGCTGCCAAATGGAAAGATTGGCTTTGTGGAAGTCAAGGCGACTGGAGAAAAGCCGCGGCTGCTGCAGTTTTCCCGCCACAGGCTTTTGCGGCGGCTGGGCTTCCTGGTGTATGTGCTGGACGATGCGGAGCAGATTGGAGGAATGCTGGATGAGATACAAACCCCATGAATATCAAAAATATGCAGTGGAGTACATCAAGACACACCCCGCAGCCGCTATCTTCTTAGACTGCGGGCTTGGAAAAACCAGCATCACGCTAACAGCCATAGCCGATCTGCTGTTTGACAGCTTCGAGATCCATAAAGTGCTGGTCATCGCACCCCTGCGAGTGGCGCGGGATACATGGACGGCTGAAGCGGATAAGTGGGATCACCTACAGAACCTCATCTGCTCCGTGGCTGTCGGAACGGAAGCCCAGCGCCGGGCGGCTTTGATGAGATACGCCGATATCTACATCATCAACCGAGAAAACGTCCAGTGGCTCATCGATGAGAGCGGCATTCCATTTGACTTCGATATGGTGGTGATCGACGAGTTGTCCTCTTTCAAGAATCACCAGACAAAGCGGTTCAAGTCGCTGTTGAAGGTCAGACCTAAAATCAGCCGTATCGTCGGACTGACCGGCACGCCCGCTTCTAACGGTCTGATGGATCTGTGGGCGGAGTTCCGCATCCTGGACATGGGTCAGCGGCTTGGACGGTTCATCACCAAGTACCGCACCAATTACTTCACACCGGATAAGCGAAACGGCCAGATCATCTACTCCTACAAGCCCCTGCCTTATGCAGAAGACGCTATCTACCGGCAGATTTCGGATATCACTATCTCTATGAAGTCCGCCGACCACCTGCAGATGCCGGATCTGGTCAGCAGCGAATACACGGTTCAGCTTTCCGAGGAAGAACAGAAAAAATACACGGACCTGAAACAGGAGCTGGTGTTGTCGCTGGATGATGCGGAGATCACCGCCGCCAACGCCGCCTCCCTCTCCGGTAAACTCTCCCAGATGGCGAACGGCGCAATCTATGATGACGGCGGCGAGACCATCCGTATCCACGACCGCAAGCTGGACGCTTTGGAGGATATCATTGAAGCCGCAAACGGCAAACCGCTTCTGGTGGCTTACTGGTTCAAGCATGACTTGAGCCGTATTTCGGAAAGGCTGCAAAAGCTGCATATCCCGTTCTCCCAGCTGGATGGCGCCGCCAGTATCCGCAGGTGGAATAGCGGAGAAATCCCTGTGGCGCTGATCCATCCCGCATCAGCCGGACATGGGTTGAATCTTCAGTCTGGTGGTTCCGCCATCGTATGGTTCGGGCTAACCTGGAGTTTGGAACTGTATCAGCAGACCGTAGCGCGGCTCTGGCGACAGGGGCAGACTTCTGAAACCGTGGTGGTACAGCACATTGTCACAAAGGACACCATTGACGAACGCATCATGAAAGCCCTCTCCCAAAAGGAGCATACCCAGACGGCGCTGATCGACGCCGTAAAAGCGGACTTGAAAATCTGAGACAACCTAAGAAAATCCGTGCCAATCCGAGGATCAAAATTTCGGAGGTACGAATATGAGCGATATCACGATTTACGAGAACCTTGCAAACGCCATCATCCTGCAGGCTGTGAAGGATTACCGCATGGCGCTGAAAAGCCTGAAAGCCAACTCCCGGAACAGGACGGTGCAGACTGATAAAGCCGAAATTGAGCGGTTCTTCCGTTCGCAGTGGTACTCGACACTCACAGATGTGAATGGCGAGATGCTGATCCTCTCCCTGCAGAAGGAGGCGGACATATGACCGCAAAAGAATATCTAAACCAGGCGCGGCACCTGGACGCACTCATCAACTGCCGCTTGCGTGAGATTGACTACTGGAGGGATTTATCGAGCAGCGTCTCAGGCAGTAATTTCGAACCGCACTACAATCCAAACAAGCCGACTGAAGCCCCTTTTGCCCGGTGTCTTGAGAAAATCGACGCCATCCAAAAGGATGTGGCGGAAAAGGTGGCGTATCTGGTGTGTCTCAAGGAAACTATCAACGCGGCAATCGACAGACTTGCCAGCCGCGAGGAGCAACTGGTACTCCGTTACCGTTACCTGGATAACTGCTCCTGGGAGGAGATATCACGGATGCTGAATGTGTCGCTGCGCACGGTGCATCGCATACATGGATCGGCTCTTCAAAATTTTTCTGTTCCGGATTGAAAGTTGGCACGGTTTGGCACAGCATGGCACACTTGACTTATGGTATGATTACAATAGCAAAGTAGAATACAGAACGGCCTTCATGGGAGCGATCCTATGAGGGCTTTTCTTATGCCCCAAGGAGGTGGCAAAGTGCCTAGGAAACCGAAACGGCCGTGTTCCTATCCCGGCTGTCCAAAGCTGACGGATGGTCAGTACTGCAAGGAGCATGAAGCTGCCGCCCGCAGACAGTACAACCGATACGGACGTCCCGCCGACAGCAACAAGAAGTACGGCAGAGCTTGGAAACGAATCCGCGACCGCTATGCTGCGGCGCATCCTTTGTGCGAGATGTGTCTGAAGGAAGGACGGCTGACTCCTGTGGAGGAAGTCCATCACATCGTTCCCCTCTCGCAGGGCGGGACGCATCGGAACGATAACCTGATGAGCCTTTGCCAGTCCTGCCACACGAAGATTCATCTTGAGATTGGCGACAGGCAGGTCCGTGGCTGACGGAGGGGCGGTCAAAATCTTCGGGACCTGCATGAGCGGACAGCGGCCTGGGGCTTCGTGCGCGAAAAAGGCGAAATCAAAAGGGTAATAAAGGCGGCGTGCGGAAGCCGCTCTATTTTTTCGAGGAAAGGGGTGAGAAAAATGCCGACAAAATCCAATAACACAGGCGGGCGCGGCGGCGCAAGACCCGGTGCGGGAAGGAAGAAATCCGCTGTCAAAGAGAAAGCTGAGAACGGCAATCCTGGCGGCAGGAAACTGGAAGTGCTGGACATTCCCGAAGTCGAGGGTGTCGATATGCCAAAGCCCCATGAGTTTTTATCCGCCGAGCAGCGTGACGGAAGCACGCTCCAGGCGGAGGAAATTTATACGGAAACCTGGGAGTGGTTAAAAAAGGTGGGCTGCGCGGCGAAGGTGTCACCTCAGCTTCTGGAGCGGTACGCCATGTGCAGCGCCCGCTGGATTCAGTGCGAGGAGATGACCAACCGCATGGGTTTCCTCTCCAAGCATCCCACCACGCAGAAGCCGATTCCGTCGCCGTTTATTAATATCGGCATCAACTACATGAACCAGGCGGTGCGGCTCTGGAACGAGATCTTCCAGATCGTGAAGGAAAACTGCAGCACCGATTACGGGGAGGTATCTCCCCAGGATGATCTGATGGAGCGGCTGCTCCGCGCAAGGAAGGGGTGAAGCTATGTTTGAGAAAGTAAATCCGTGCCACCCGGACAAGGTGGCGGACCGCATTGCCGGCGCCCTGGTGGATGCGGCGTACCGGAAAGAGGAAAATCCCAGGATCGCCGTGGAAGTCCTGATCGGCCACGGCGTCTGCCATATCATCGCGGAAACATCAGTGAGCATTCCACAGGATGAAGTGGAATCCATTGTCCATCGCATCGCAGGAAATCTGCACACGGACTATCTGGAAATGCCGCAGGACGGATGTCTTGCCAATAACCAGGCGGAAGGAATCCGCTGCGGGGACAACGGCATCTTCAAAGGTGTTCCGGTCACGGAGGAGCAGAAAGCACTCTGTGAGATCGCCAAAAGTGTATATCACACTTATCCCTCGGATGGGAAGTACATCATTGACGAAGCAAGGCTCATCCTCTGCCAGAGCAATGCCCCTGCCGCAGAGCTGCGGAAACGGTATCCGGGCGCCGAGGTCAATCCCCTGGGCGACTGGACAGGCGGCACGGATGTAGACTCTGGGGCGACCAACCGAAAGCTGGGCAGCGACATGGCCGATTCGGTGACGGGCGGCGGCCTTCACGGCAAAGACCTCTCCAAAGCGGATGTTAGTGTGAACATCTACGCATGGCTGAAGGCGCAGGAAACGGGAAAGCCCGTGGAACTGTGCTGCGCCATCGGGGAAGATACGGTGGACGGCATCCCCTATAGAGAAATCGTGGAGACTGCCCGGAGATACATCCGGTCCCTCGGCGGCTTTGAAAAATTTGCGGAATGGGGGCTGGTGCGATGAAAACGACAACCGAGATGCAGCTTGTCCCTATCGCCAAGCTGGTACCCTATGTGAACAACGCCCGCACCCATTCCCCGGAGCAGATTACCAAGCTCCGCTCGTCCCTCCGGGAGTTCGGCTTTATCAATCCCGTCATCATCGACCGGGAGTTCAATGTGATCGCCGGACACGGAAGAATCCTGGCGGCAAAGGAGGAAGGCATCCGAGAGGTTCCCTGTGTGTTTGCCGACCATCTTACCGAAGCGCAGAAGAAAGCCTATATCATTGCGGACAACCGCATGGCGATGGACGCCGGATGGGATGAGGAGCTTCTGCGGGTTGAGATCGAGTCTTTGCAGGGGATGGACTTCGACCCTCTGCTTACCGGCTTTGATGAGAAGGAGCTGACAGCCCTGTTCGATGACGGCATGGATACCAAAGAGGATGACTTCGATGTGGACGCGGAGCTGCAAAAGCCTGCTTTCTCCCGGCTGGGCGACGTATGGACGCTTGGCAGACACCGTCTGGTATGTGGGGACTCCACAAAGGCGGAGACATACACCACACTCATGGATGGCGTTAAGGCAAACCTGGTGATTACCGACCCGCCATACAACGTCAATTACGAAGGATCGGCGGGCAAAATCAAGAACGACAATATGGCTGGCGAGAAATTCTATGAGTTTCTGCTTGCCGCATTCAAAAATATGGAATCGGTCATGGCGGCGGACGCATCCATCTATGTGTTCCACGCCGACACCGAAGGGCTTAACTTCCGCAGGGCGTTTGCCGATGCGGGATTTTATTTATCCGGCTGCTGTATCTGGAAGAAACAATCTCTTGTGCTGGGACGCTCTCCCTATCAGTGGCAGCACGAGCCGGTGCTGTACGGCTGGAAGAAAAACGGCAAGCACCAGTGGTACACAGGCAGGAAGGAAACGACCATCTGGGAGTTTGATAAACCCAAGAAGAACGGTGACCATCCCACCATGAAGCCGATCCCCCTGCTGGCCTATCCGATCCAGAACAGTTCTATGGCAAACTCGGTGGTGCTGGACTCCTTCGGTGGTTCCGGTTCTACACTGATTGCCTGTGAGCAGACCGACCGCATCTGCCACATCATCGAATTGGACGAGAAGTTCTGCGATGTGATTGTAAACCGATACATTGAGCAGGTCGGTTCTGCGGATGGAGTGAGCGTCCTCCGGGACGGCAGGACATACAGCTACGAGGAGGTCACGGATGGAACAGAATAAACTGACGCTGGGCAGCCTGTTTGACGGCTCCGGCGGATTCCCTCTGGGCGGTTTGCTCTCCGGCATTACTCCGGTGTGGGCTTCGGAGATCGAACCATTCCCCATCCGGGTGACCACAAAGCGGCTGCCCTTTATGAAGCATTACGGCGATGTATCCAAAATGGACGGCGCAGATGTAGAGCCGGTGGACATCATCACCTTCGGCTCGCCCTGCCAGGATATGAGCATCGCCGGCCGGCGGGAAGGTCTGGATGGCTCCCGCTCCAGCCTGTTCTATGAAGCCGTCCGAATCGTAAAAGAAATGAGGTGTGCGACCGATGGAAAATATCCAAGGTATATCGTCTGGGAAAACGTCCCCGGCGCGTTCAGCTCCAACAAGGGCGCAGACTTCCAATCCGTCCTCGAAGAAATCTGCTCGGTCAAAGGATACGAGATTGATCCTGCTCGACCTGCGAGGTGGCCAGCCGCCGGGGAGATCGTGGCAGACGATTTCAGTCTCGCATGGCGGGTATTTGATGCGCAGTACTGGGGAGTCCCCCAACGTAGAAAACGTATCTACCTTGTCGCAGATTTTGCAGGCGGGAGCGCCGGAAAAATACTATTTGAGTCCGAAGGCGTGTCTGGGTATACTCCGCAGGGCTTCCGTCCGTGGCAAGGAACTGCCGGAACTTTTAAGGAAGGCGCTGGAGCGTCAGGCTGCGTCTGCTTAAACGACCAGGGCGGCAGCCGCATGGATGTGACGGAGGATGTCGCGGCAACGCTCCGGGCGGAAAACCACGGACACCCTCCCTGCGTAATGGGGGCGGCAGGTTTTTGTACCGAGCATTCCGCACAGGCAAGGGGCATTGGGTATGAGGAGGAAACTTCTCCCACCCTCCGTGCCGGGACGGTGCCGGCGGCGGTCTATGAGAACCATAGCCAGGATACCAGATACACCGGTCCACTGGAGACAGCGCCTACAGTAATGTCTACCTACGGCATGGGCGGCAACAACCAGCCCTTTGTGGTGGAGACACCCAAGACGCTGAAGATCCGCTCCGGCTGCGATGGCGGCGGTAAAGGTGTGCTGATTCAGGAGAATAAATCTGCCACATTGGGATGCAACAATGACCAGACGGTATTCGTGCCGTTCGTGAAGGGCACCCGCCCCCATTCTCCCGATGAGGGGCAGCAGTGGAGAGCCGCCGATGTAGCGAATACACTGAACACCTACGATGTAGGCGAGGCCCGGTGCAATGAACTGGCGGTCAGGGTGTACGGCATCTGTTCCAAGGACAGCAACGCCATGAAATCCGAGAATCCCAAGAGCGGCTTCTACGAAGCAGAAACTTCCAGATGCCTGGATGCGAACGGCGGCAATCCCGCCTGTAACCAGGGAGGCATGGCTGTGGTGGCGGTGCAGGGTTCCATGATCGGCAGGGCGGACAAAAATGGTCCCCAGGGCAGCGGCGTGAATGAGGATGTGTCTTTTACGCTGGATGCTGCCGACCGCCATGCGGTGGCTTACTGCATGACTACCGGCTCTTACACGCAGGCATTAGAGGAACAATCCCCGACTTTGATGGCGAGGGACTATAAGGACCCGCCTGTGGTGAACGAGACTGAGCCGGAGTATATCGTCCGCAGACTGACGCCTACCGAGTGCGCCCGGCTGCAGGGATTCCCAGACTGGTGGTGCGCCGGTCTTGGGACAGACGAGCCGTCTGAGGAGGAAATCGAGTTCTGGACAGAGGTGTTTGAGACACACCGAAAGATCATGGGAACCTCATCTAAACCGAAAAGCCGCAATCAGGTTATCAAATGGCTGAAAGACCCCCACTCCGATTCCGCAGAATACAAAATGTGGGGCAACGGTGTGGCGCTCCCCAATGTTTACTTCGTCCTTTCCGGCATTGTGTACTACTCACAATTCCCGGAATTTTTGTTGTGACATATTTTGTGCCGGATTCGCTTGCTATTTCCGCTGCTTAGAGTGATGAATGTAGTACCGAAAAACAAGGAGGTACAGAGAATGCGAATTGAATTTCACAGAACAGGCGCGGAAAGGAAGGCACTGGTAACAGCCATTGGAGAAATCCTGGAGGTCAGGCCGAAGTACAAAGGGATGCCAAGCGCCGCTTACGAAATCGACTATTTCACAGTAACGAAGAACGGCACTCTGGAGTTTGATGACCGGGCCGACAGCGAGGAGGTGGAAAACCTGCTGGAGCAGCTTGCCGACCGGGGAATTGTTGCAGCGCCTGCAGAAATGGTGCAGACATGGCTTAATGCAAAGGTGGAGGAATTATCTGAAAAAAGAGAAACCGAGCCACAGGCGGCAAACGTGGGGCTTACGGTGGAAATCCCTCTGGACAAGGTGGCGGTGGGCAACCTCACCAAGCTGCTGGACGCCAAAGGAAATCTGATACGGAAAGCCCTGGGCATCACCGATCTTCGCATTGAGGTTTTGGAAGATCGGGTGGCGTTCCCATGGTTCTCCCAGGTAGATGCGGATTCTGCAGCCGCCTACACCCATTTCATTTCCGCACTTTGCGAGATGAGCAGAAATGCCAAGCGAGTGACGGCGACCGAAAAGCCGGTGGATAACGAGAAATACGCATTCCGCTGCTTTCTCCTGCGGCTGGGCTTTATTGGCAGCGAGTACAAAGCGGAGCGCAAGATCCTGCTGAAGAACCTCTCTGGGTCCTCGGCCTTCAAGAATGGAGGTGCCGGCCATGCGGTTTCCGAGTAAAGATACCGTGGAGCGTATCCGCCGGGACTATCCCGCCGGCACCCGTGTGGAACTGGTGCGGATGGATGATGCCCAAGCGCCGCTCGCCGGTACGCTCGGCACGGTACTCGGTGTGGATGATACCGGTTCCCTCCTCATGCGCTGGGACAACGGCAGCGGCCTGAACGTGGTCTATGGGGAGGACATTGTGAGAAAGGTGGGTGACCGCCGTGCCGAATAACATTCTGAAGGACTTCTTCTATGGGAACATTAATCCGAATGAAAAGCAGTTTGATTGTAATTCGGAGTATGGAAAAGCCGCTGCCGGTCTGGCCGATGAAGAAGAAAAACTCCGATCCATGCTGGATCATGAGACGTCCGAAATCCTTGATAAGATGATTTGCCTGCAAGCCTCCATTACGGGCATGACCGCTGAGGAGTATTTTATTGATGGGCTGCGGACGGGATTCCGGCTGGCTCTCGCTATACTTGATGAAGGAAAAAACGGCTCTCTCACGCCAATTACGGATGGTGGAAAAAGGCTGTAAACTACACAATATCCAGCCGTCATCTTTGTGTAGTATATTATCGGAAATGGCCTTGCTATTATCCTCTTTTAGAGCGAATATGTGTACACCGAAAGGGAAAACACACCAAACGAAAACGGAGGATTTCAGAATGAACGAGAAAACCGCAAGGCAGATTACAGAGATGAAAAAGCAGACCATCGGGGTCGAGGTCGAGATGAATAACATCACCCGCCAGAAGGCAGCCAAGGCTGCCGCCGAGTTTTTCGGCACCGGACGCTACGAGAATACCGCCGGCCGCAACGGATACAGCACCTGGTCGGCCTGGGACGCAGACGGGCGCGAGTGGAAGTTCCAGAAGGATGTTTCCATTGCGGGACCGGATGACCAGAAATGCGAACTGGTCACCCCGATCCTGACCTACGATGACATCGAAACCCTGCAGGAGCTTTGCAGGCAGCTTCGTCACAACGGAGCCAAGAGCGACGCCTCCAGAGGATGCGGGGTCCACATCCACATCGGGGCAAACGGGCACACCCCGCAGAGCCTTCGCAACCTTGCCAACATCATGGCGAGCCACGAAAGCCTGATTGCCGAGGCACTGAAACTGGACCGGGGCCGCATGAGCCGCTACTGCCGCACGGTGGACCCAAGATTCTTAGAGCAGGTCAACCGGAGAAAACCCCGCACAATGGCACAGCTTGCGGATATCTGGTACAACAGCAACGGCGCAAATTACGGCAGAAACCATCACTACAACGACAGCCGCTACCATATGCTCAACCTCCACGCCACTTTTACCAAAGGCACGGTCGAATTTAGGCTCTTCCAGTTTGATGAGCCAACCGCAGAGCGCCGGGGCGGCATCCATGCAGGCCAGCTTAAGAGTTACATCCAGCTTTGCCTGGCCTTAAGCCAGATGGCAAAGGATGTGCGGACGGCAAGCCCCAAGCCCCAGCAGAACGAGAACCCCAAATATGCCATGCGCACCTGGCTCCTCCGCCTGGGCTTCATCGGTGAGGAATTTGCAACAGCAAGGGATTTCCTGACCCGCAACCTGACCGGGGACACCGCTTTCCGGCACGGCAGAGCAGCCGCTTGAAGGAACCGCAGGAGTTAGCCTCCTGCCACCTTATCCCTGACCGCTTCAGCGGTCTTAAGGTGGTAGAAGGGTAACCCCTTCGGAAAGGATGGATACCATGAAAGAAAAAAGATACTACATCGCCTACGGCAGCAACCTGAATGTCCGGCAGATGCGGATGCGCTGCCCTCACGCCACGATCCTCGGCACGGCAAACCTCAAGGATTGGGAACTGCTTTTTAAGGGGAGCCGGACCGGCTCTTACCTGACCATTGAAGAATGCGAAAACGGCACGGTTCCCGTGGTGATCTGGGAGGTGACGGCTGCAGACGAAGCCGCCCTCGACCGTTATGAAGGATTCCCGACCTTTTACTACAAGCGGGATATCCGTCTCCAGTACAAAGGCATCCGGACAGGCAGACGCAGGACGGTGACGGCCTTTGCCTACATCATGCACGAGGACAGGCCGATTGGGATTCCCAGCAATCTCTATATGCGGACTTGCCTGGAAGGGTACGACGCCTTCCGCTTTGACAAGAATATTCTGGTTGACGCCTACGATAAATGCAGGGAGGTATGCGTATATGAAGGATAATGTGATCCGAATGGCGGTTTGCCCGATTTGCGGCAGGACCTACCACGGCGCCCCGGCACTTTCCAGAGAGGATAACAAAACGCTCATCTGCCCGGACTGTGGCACCCGACAGGCGCTCCAGTCCATTGGCGTGGAGCCGTCCGAGCAGGAGCAGATCATTGAGACGATCCACCGCCATACGCAGGAGTAATGTACACAGATTCCTTCGCTGATCTTTGTGCAGATTATGCTCAGAATTAACTTGCTATTATGTGGTTTTAGAGCGAATATATACACACCGAAAGGGAAAACAAAGAAACACGGAGGATGAAGACCATGACAATCAACGAAGCAATGAAAAAGTACAGACTGCCGAACCCAACCACCCCGGAAGACCTGGAATGCCGGTGGAGCAAGATCTTAACCTTCGGGGACAAGATCGTGATGGCGGGATATTTTTACAACGGACAGAACCGCCCCTGCTATTTCGGCGCGGCATACGAGTTCCTTACCGATGACCACACCTGCGAAGGGATGATCGGCCTGAAAGCAGCCAGCGGGGTTGAGTTTGAGGATGACGGCCACGCCATTGCCTGGGCGATGCATCAGTAAACAACAGCACAAACCAATAGCCTGAGATTGAGCCGGCCGGCTCTTTCTCTCGTACAGAACCATTTTGGAAGTCGCAGCGATGCGGCTTATTTTTATGCCATTTGGGAGGTGGTGTCTATGCGAAAACTGAAGAAATATAAGCCTACCAAGTTCATGGCGAAGACCTCGCACTATGATAAGGACGCCGCCGACTATGCGGTCATGTTCATCGAGTCCCTCTGCCACACCAAGGGCACCTGGGCGGGAAAACCCTTTGAACTGATTGACTGGCAGGAACAGATCATCCGCGACCTGTTCGGCGTGTTAAAGCCCAATGGCTACCGTCAGTTTAATACAGCATATATCGAGATCCCCAAGAAACAGGGCAAATCGGAGCTTGCCGCCGCCGTGGCGCTCCTGCTTCTCTGTGGGGACGGCGAGGAACGGGCTGAGGTGTATGGCTGCGCCGCTGACCGCAACCAGGCAAAGATCGTGTTTGATGTGGCGGTGGATATGGTGCGGTTCTGTCCGGCGCTTTCCAAGCGGGTAAAGATCCTGGAATCCCAGAAGAAGATCACCTACCTTCCCACCAACAGCTCCTACCAGGTGCTTTCGGCGGATGTGGCGAACAAGCATGGCTTTAATACCCACGGCGTAATCTTCGATGAGCTGCATACCCAGCCTAACCGGAAACTCTTTGACGTCATGCTCCAGGGCTCCGGGGACGCCCGGATGCAGCCGCTTTACTTTCTGATCACCACGGCCGGCAACGATACCAACTCCATCTGCTATGAGGTACACCAGAAAGCCATTGACATCGCAGAGGGACGGAAGGTTGATCCTACCTTTTATTCGGTCATTTACGGTGCTGCCGAGAATGAGGACTGGACAGACCCCAAGGTCTGGAAGAAGGCAAATCCTTCCCTGGGCATCACGGTGGGGATCGACAAGGTCAGGGCAGCCTGTGAATCCGCCCGGCAGAATCCTGGCGAGGAGAACGCTTTCCGGCAGCTAAGGCTCAATCAGTGGGTGAAACAGTCTGTCCGTTGGATGCCGATGGACAAGTGGGACGCCTGCGCGTTTCCGGTTTCCGAGGACGATTTGGAAGGCCGCATCTGCTACGGCGGGCTGGACTTGTCCTCCACCACGGACATCACGGCTTTTGTGCTGGTGTTTCCACCGCTGGATGAGGAGGACAAATACTACATCCTGCCCTACTTCTGGATACCGGAGGAAACCCTTGACCTCCGTGTCCGCAGAGATCATGTTCCCTACGATTTGTGGGAGCGCCAGGGGACGCTGATGACCACTGAGGGAAACGTGGTTCATTACGGCTACATCGAGAAATTCATTGAACAGTTGGGCGAGCGTTTCAACATCCGGGAGATTGCCTTTGACCGCTGGGGCGCTGTGCAGATGGTGCAGAACCTTGAGGGCATGGGCTTTACGGTGGTTCCCTTCGGGCAGGGCTTTAAGGATATGTCCCCTCCGACCAAGGAGTTAATGAAGCTGGTGTTGGAGGAGAAAATCGCCCACGGGGGACATCCGGTGCTGCGGTGGATGATGGATAACATCTATATCCGCACGGACCCGGCGGGCAATATCAAGGCGGACAAAGAGAAATCCACAGAGAAGATCGACGGCGCAATCGCCACCATCATGGGGCTTGACCGGGCGATCCGCTGCGGCAACGATACAGGCGCTTCGGTTTATGACAGCCGGGGGCTTTTGTTTATCTGAAAGGACGGTGATTCGATATGGGTATCTTTTCCGGGCTGTTCCGTTCCAGGGACAAGCCCCAGAACCGTACTGCAGGCAGCGCCTACAGCTTTTTCTTTGGAGGAAGCACGGCAGGCAAGCGTGTCAATGAACGCTCCGCCATGCAGATGACAGCGGTGTATTCCTGCGTCCGTATCCTGGCCGAAGCGGTGGCAGGTCTGCCGCTGCACCTCTACCGCTACAAGGAGGACGGCGGCAAGGAAAAAGCCATTGACCATCCGCTGTATCTGCTCCTGCATGACGAGCCGAACCCGGAGATGAGTTCCTTTGTGTTCCGGGAAACGCTCATGACGCACCTGCTTCTGTGGGGCAACGCCTATGCTCAGATCATCCGCAATGGAAAGGGAGAAGTGATCGCCCTCTATCCGCTGATGCCAGATCGGATGACTGTGAATCGTGACAGCAAAGGACAGCTATATTACGAATACACCGTCAGCATGGATGATGCTCCTACGATTAAGGGAAGCCTTGTCCGGCTGAACCCCTCCGATGTTCTGCATATTCCAGGGCTTGGCTTTGACGGGCTGGTGGGCTATTCCCCTATCGCAATGGCCAAGAACGCCATCGGCATGGCGATTGCCTGTGAGGAATACGGGGCGAAGTTCTTTGCCAACGGCGCCGCTCCCGGCGGTGTGCTGGAGCACCCCGGCACAATCAAAGACCCCCAGCGGGTACGGGAGAGCTGGCAGTCCACCTTCGGCGGCAGCGGCAACAGCAATAAGATCGCCGTGCTGGAAGAGGGCATGAAATACACGCCCATCGGCATCTCACCGGAGCAGGCGCAGTTTTTGGAAACGAGAAAGTTCCAGATCAATGAGATCGCCCGCATTTTCCGGGTGCCGCCCCACATGGTGGGCGACCTGGAAAAGTCGAGCTTTTCCAATATTGAGCAGCAGTCTTTGGAGTTTGTGAAATACACGCTGGAGCCCTGGCTGGTGCGCTGGGAGCAGTCCATCCAACGGACGCTCTTTTCTCCGGAGGAAAAGAAGCGGTACTTTGCCAAGTTCAATGTGGAAGGGCTGCTCCGGGGTGACTATGCCAGCAGGATGTCCGGCTACGCCACGGCGAGGCAGAACGGATGGATGAGCGCCAATGACATCCGTGAACTGGAGAATATGGACCGCATCCCGGCTGAGGAAGGCGGCGATCTCTACCTGATCAACGGCAATATGCTCCCGCTGGGAAATGCGGGTGCTTTTGCAGATACACAAACGGGAAAGGAGGAAAACCCCGATGAAGAAGTTCTGGAAGTGGAAGAACCAGGCAGCGATGGAGACAGCTCCGGCGGAACGGACGCTGTTCCTGAACGGCACCATCGCCGAGGAAAGCTGGTTTGACGATGACGTCACACCCCAGCTTTTTAAGGAGGAACTGATGTCCGGGGACGGCGATATTACCGTCTGGATCAACTCTCCCGGCGGGGACTGTGTGGCGGCCGCTCAGATCTACAACATGCTCATGGATTACCCCCATGATGTGACCGTAAAGATCGATGGCATCGCCGCAAGCGCAGCCTCGGTCATCGCCATGGCCGGCACGAAGGTGCTGGTATCTCCGGTGTCCATGATGATGATCCACAATCCCATGACGGTGGCGATGGGCGATACCGCAGAGATGCAGAAAGCCATCGAGATGCTTTCGAGCGTCAAGGATTCCATCATTAACGCCTACGAGATCAAGACCGGGCTGTCCCGCGCTAAGCTCTCCCATCTGATGGATGCCGAGACCTGGATGGATGCGAACAAGGCGGTGGAGCTTGGCTTTGCCGACGACGTCCTGCACCGGGCGGATATACCGGAGGATGTGGAGCCGCCTGCGGTGTCCATGCTCTATTCCAAAGCCGCTGTGGTGAATTCCCTTATGGATAAGATCGCAGCCAAATGCAGGACCAACCCTAAGAAAACTGAAAAACCCAACCCCCAGGGCCGCTCTTTAGACAGTCTTTACGAGCGGCTCAATCTTTTGAAGCATTAAGGAGGATACGACTATGACGATTTTGGAACTGCGCGAGAAGCGCGCGAAAGCCTGGGAAGCCGCCAAAGCCTTTCTGGATTCCCACAGAAATGATAAGGGCGTCCTGTCTGCCGAGGATGACGCCGCCTACACCCGCATGGAGCAGGAAATTACCGACCTTGGCAAGGAGATCGCCCGCCTGGAACGCCAGGAGGCGCTGGATGCGGAATTGAACCGTCCGGTGAACAAGCCCCTGACGGGTAAGCCTATGAACGGCAAGGAGGAGAATAAGACCGGCCGCGCCACGGATGAGTACCGGCAGAATTTCTGGAACATGATGCGCTCCAAAGCGCCTATGCCCTCTGTGGTAAACGCCCTGCAGATCGGTACGGATTCCGAGGGCGGCTATCTGGTGCCGGATGAATATGAGCGTACTCTGGTGGAGGCGCTGGAGGAAGAGAACGTGTTCCGCCAGCTCGCCAAAGTAATCCAGACCTCCAGCGGCGACCGCAAGATTCCGGTGGTGGCAACGAAGGGCACCGCATCCTGGATTGACGAGGAAGGCGCCTACACCGAGAGCGACGATTCCTTCGGCCAGGTATCCATCGGGGCCTACAAGCTGGGGACGATGATCAAGGTTTCCGAGGAACTCTTGAACGACAGCGTCTTTGACCTGGAAAGCTACATCTCCCGTGAGTTTGCCCGACGCATCGGCGCCAAGGAGGAAGAAGCCTTCTTTACCGGGGACGGCTCTGGCAAGCCCCTGGGCATCCTGGCTTCGAGCGGCGGCGCGGAAACCGGCATCACCGCCGCGTCCGCTACCGCCATTACGGCGGATGAGCTGATCGACCTGTTCTACTCCCTGAAATCGCCCTACCGCCGCAACGCCGTGTGGGTGCTGAATGACTCCACCATTAAGGCCATCCGCAAGCTGAAGGACAGCAATGGCCAGTACCTGTGGCAGCCTTCCCTGACCGCAGGCACGCCGGATACCATTCTGGGCCGTCCTGTGCGCACTTCCGCTTATATGCCCGCCATCGCCGCCAGCGCCAAGACCATCGCTTTCGGCGATTTCAGCTACTACTGGATCGCTGACCGCCAGGGGCGTTCCTTCAAGCGCCTGAACGAGCTGTACGCGGCAAACGGTCAGGTGGGCTTCCTCGCTTCCCAGCGCGTGGACGGCAAGCTGATCCTGTCCGAGGCCATCAAGGTGCTGGCACAGAAAGCATCGACATAACGGAAAGGGGGCGGCGGTGATGGACACTCTGCTGGAAAAAGTCAAGGCAAACCTGATTCTGGAGCATTCGGCGGATGATGCGCTTTTGCAGGGCTACATCACCGCCGCTGTTTCCTATGCGGAAAGCTACCAGCACGTCCCGGAAGGGACTTATGCTGAAAATCCCATGCCTGCTACCACCGAACAGGCGGTGATCATGCTGGCATCCCACTTCTACGAGTCCAGGGACGGTTCCACGGGCGGCTTTTTCGCGGACAATGTACAGGCCGGCCAGCAGGTCTGGAACACGGTCAACCTTCTGCTTCGGCTCGACCGGGAATGGAAGGTGTGACATGGGCTTTGGAAAGATGAACACCTTCATTTCGC
Organism: Oscillospiraceae bacterium; assembly: GCA_021771675.1. The sequence continues at coordinate 20,995 of JAETOP010000058.1, forward strand.
TTGTGGAGAAACAGTTCACGCAGGATGATGAGGGATTCAAGACAGAAACGGATGTGACCGTGGCGGAGGTCCGGGCTTACCGGGAAGGCCGACATGGCAGTGAAAAATGGGCCAATATGGCGTCCTTTTCTACCGCCACCGACCTGTTCCGGTTCCGGGTAATCCCCGGCGTAGCAGTCACAACGGATATGCGCATCCTCTGCGATGGGCATACCTTTGAGATCACTTCGGTGGAAGACGTCAAAGGCCGGGGGATGTATCTGGAGATTATGGCGCAGGAGGTGAAACCCGGTGGCTAAGGTTCAGATGAAAATGCCGGACGACTTTCTGATGAAGGTGTCCAGGCTGGCGGACAAGACGGATGAGATTCTCCCGAAGGTGCTGGAGGCAGGCGCGGAGGTTGTGGAGGACAAGGTGCGCTCCAATTTGCAGGCGGTCATCGGCAGCGGGACGAAGTATGAGTCCAGAAGCACCGGGGAACTTCTGCGCTCCCTTGGCACTTCACCTGCCCTGCAGGATAAGAACGGTGATTTCAATGTAAAGGTGGGTTTTTCCGAGCCTCGTTCCGATGGCGACAGCAACGCCAAGATCGCCACCATCCTGGAATACGGCAAAAGCGGCCAGCCCGCAAAACCCTTCTTAAAACCAGCCCGTTCCTCTTCCCGGAATGCCTGTATCAACGCCATGAAGGCGAAGCTGGACGAGGAGGTGGAGAAGATTTGAGCCTGCTTTCGGAAATCAAGGCTGCGGTCACCGGCTGCGGACTGCCTGTGGAGACGGGCGTGTTCTCCGGGGAGCCGCCGGAGGAATATGTGGTGGTCACGCCTTTGGCGGATACCTATGAACTTCACGCAGATAACCTGCCGGGGTATGAAGCCCAGGAGGCGCGGCTCTCCCTGTTCTCCAAAGGGAACTATCTGATGCGGAAGGGGCAGCTTTCAAATGCGCTCCTTGCCGCTGATTTTGTGATTACGGACAGGCGGTACATCGGCCATGAGGACGATACCGGCTACCACCACTATGCCATTGATGTGGCAAAACTGTATGGATTGGAGGAATGAACTATGGCTACCATTGGCCTTGATAAACTTTTCTACTCGAAGATTACCGAGGGTGAAAACGGCGATGAGACCTATGCCGCCCCGGTGGCTTTGGCAAAAGCCATGACCGCCGAGCTTTCCGTGGAACTGGCGGAAGCTACGCTGTACGCAGACGATGGCGCGGCGGAGGTCGTGAAGGAGTTCCAGAGCGGGACGCTGACGCTGGGTGTGGACGATATTGGGAAAAGCGTGGCGGAAGACCTGACCGGGGCGGTGATTGATGAAAACGGCGTCCTGATCTCCGCATCGGAGGACGGCGGCGCTCCGGTTGCCATCGGCTTCCGGGCCAAGAAAGCAAACGGCAAGTACCGCTATTTCTGGCTGTACCGCGTGATTTTTGGTATCCCGGCCACCAACCTGACCACCAAGGGCGAGAGCATCGAGTTTTCCACCCCTTCCATCGAGGGGACGGTGACCCGCCGCAATAAGGTGGACGGCCAGGGCAAACACCCCTGGAAAGCGGAGGTGTCCGAGGATGACTCCGGTGTGTCTCCCACGGTTATCACGGGCTGGTACGATGAGGTCTATGAGCCGTCCTATGCGGATCAGACATCTGACACAGGCGGCGAAGGGTAATAGGAGGTTTTGAGATATGGATGAAAGAACAGCTACTGTCAATATCGGCGGGCAGGAATACGAAATGCTCCTGACCACCAGGGCGACCAAGGCCATCGCCGGACGCTACGGCGGGCTGGAGAACCTGGGCGAGAAGCTGATGAAAGCGGAAAATTTTGAGATGGCTCTGGACGAGATCGTGTGGCTGATTACCCTTCTCTGCAACCAGCTCATCCTCGTCCACAACCTGAAACACCCGGAGGACAAAAAGCCGGAACTGACCGCCGATGAGGTGGAGCTTCTCACCTCCCCGATGGAGCTGACCGACTACAAGGACGCCATCATGGAGGCAATGTACCGGGGTACCAAGCGGAACGTGGAAAGTGAGCCGGAGGGAAAAAACACGGCGGCCGGGTAAGTGACGAGGAGTTGTTTACCCGGCTTTTGTATTACGGCATGGCCCATCTGAATCTCTCGCAGGATGAGGTGTGGCTCATGCCGTTTGGTTTGCTTATGGATCTCTGGGAATGCCATAAGCAGTTTATGGGAATCGCAAAGCCGAAGCAGGTGCTGACCATTGACGATGTGATTCCCTACGGAAT
>JAETOP010000059.1 GCA_021771675.1 Oscillospiraceae bacterium
GGGTAAGCGAAGCGCAGTCGCGGTAGTGAATGACACTCCGGTGGAGTGTCAGAGCCGCGACCGGGGAAAGCCGCAGCTTTCCTGTCAGCGAAGCTGACTGGGGGACTGTACAGCAGACACTTGGGTTTTCATAAAGTCCAATGTGGAAAGGTATCCCCTTTTCGCCCAAACTAACACGAACTCGTAACATTATTTTACCGCACAGTCCCTCAGTCACGGCTTAGGCCGTGACTGCTCCCCTTACACAGGGGAGCCTTTCTCAGAAGCCGTCACGCTTCACCATTCAACGCACCGCTCAAAGGCAGGTAGCTGGCGGGAGGCAGGTTGCCTCCCCTACGGGATAGCCGAAAGTGCCCATCATTCAACGCACTGCTAAATTACAGTTTATCTATTTGTTGCAAAAGCGTTACCGGGCGGGTTAGGGCAAAAGCGATGATTGACCAGCTCGGTGCGAGTTGGGGTGAAGCGCCCGGCGCTTCAAAATGTGGCTACGTCCGGGTCGGCGGCGGGCACACCCCGGGCCACTTCTGTTGCGGTGAGCACCGGGCCCACATCTCCTTTGTACAGGGGATGCTTCTCGGCGGAAATAGTGGCCGTCACCTGAACCCAGCCCCGGGATTCCAGAGACTTGGCGTCAGCATAGCGGCAGGGAATGCCGCAGAACTGGATGTCCTCCACGCAGCAGGTCATGACAAACCGGCCGGGGGCGAACATGCCCTCCTTCTGGCGGCGGAGCATGGCCACCTGGGCCTTGAAGGTCACGGTTTTGCCTGCGTACTTCTCCGGCTCCTCGGTGACATCCCGGTACCAGAGGGCAAAGTCCTCGTCCTCGATCTGAATGACAGGGGCGTTGATGTCGAAGGGCAGAGGATCCACCACATCGTCAAACCTGGTGGTACCGTCGGTGTAGTCGTAGAGAATATCGATGCGGCGATTGGCCGCCCGGGCCAGCTTGTGCAGCGGCATGGTGTCCTGGCCGGGCGCAAGCCGGTTAAACACCACCATCTGGGCCCCCACCAGCTTGTCCATCACCAGGTTGCGCATGTTGGAATTGTAGGCCATAAAGGTGGTGGCGTCGGCAAACATCACCTCCTGGGCGATGGCCCAGCTCCGGGGGAATCGATTGTACAAATCCGCCACCAGCTGCATACCGTTCAGCTCGGCAACCACCCGCTCGGCCTTGTACTTCTTTTGCAGATTCAGCAGCTCCTCTTCCGTCACCGTCTGCTGATCCAGCACCTCCAGGTACACATTCTTTTCCGGATAGGTGGACAGGTCGTACTCCTCTTCCCCTTCCTCAAAGATCAGCACCAGAGTTCGCTCTCCGGCATTGAACCGGGGGTCTTCCAACGTCTCCTGGATGAACTTGGTTTTGCCCGCATCCAGGAAGCCTGTAAAGGCATAAACAGGAATCTGCTGCATGGGTTACACCCCGAAGAGCTGGGCAATGGCTGCTTCATCCAGCTTGGAGCCGATGACGCAGAGCTTGCCGGTGATGTCGGCGGAACCGGTTCGGATGTCCGCCTCCTCGGGCACATAGTCAAAGTGAATCCAGGTGCCGTCCTGGGCGGGCAGGATGCCCTTGGCCCGGAGGATCATGCCGTACTTCTCGGTGTCCAGGGCCTTCAGAGCGGCCTCCACCGTGGCCTTGTCAAACTTCTTGGAGGTTTCCACGCCCCAGGAGGTGAAGACCTCGTCGGCATGGTGATGATGGTGGTGATGCTCATGATCGTGGCAGCCGCAGCTCTCGTCATGATGATGCTCATGCTCGTCATGGTCATGATGGCAGCAGTGCTCGTGCTCCTCATCATGGTCGTGATGGTGGTGATGCTCGTGCTCCTCATCCTCATCGTGGTCATGGTGATGATGATGCTCGTGTTCATCGTGATCGTGGTGATGGCAGCAGCAGTCGTCCTCATCCGCCAGGCGCTCCTGCTCCATCTGGGCCAGCTCGGCGGCCAGGGAGGCCTTCCCCTCCATGGCTTCAATCAGCTGCGCACCGGTAAGTGCGCTCCAGGGCGTGGTGACAATGGAGGCCACCTGGTTATGCTGACGGAGCAGCTCCACGGCGGTATCCAGCTTAAACTGGTTGACAGAATCGGTACGGGAGAGAATGATGGTGGAGGCGGTCTCGATCTGGTTGTTGTAGAACTCGCCAAAGTTCTTCATGTACACCTTCACCTTCCCGGCGTCCACCACAGCCACGGTGTAGCCAAGGGTGACTTCGTCGCTGGTAACCTTGTTCACTGCGCCGATGACATCGGAAAGCTTGCCAACGCCGGAGGGCTCGATGATAATCCGGTCGGGGTGGTAGTCGGCAATCACCTGCTTCAGAGCCTTGCCGAAGTCACCAACCAGGGAGCAGCAGATGCAGCCGGAGTTCATCTCCGTGATGTTGATGCCGGCGTCCTGCAAAAAGCCGCCGTCGATGCCGATTTCGCCGAACTCATTTTCAATGAGCACTAATCTTTGCCCCTTGTAGCCCTCAGCGATCAGCTTTTTAATCAGGGTGGTCTTCCCCGCCCCCAGGAAACCGGAATAAATGTCTACTTTTGTCATAAAAGAAGCTCCTTCTTCCAGGGCAATGCCATATCAGGGAAGCGTTGCCCTAAATAATCTCTATCTTTTATTATACCACCGTCTGTCAACCATTTCGAGAAATTTTTTATTGCCAGACTGTTAATATTTACCACAGGCCGGACCGGGGCGGATCCTCTACTTGTCAGCGGGCATGGAACGCAGAACATGGAGCTGGATGGGAATGGCACAGAGGAAGGTGATGGCATCGGCGGCAGGCTGGGTCAGCTGAATGCCGGTGAAGCCCATCCAGGCGCTCAGCACCCACACCAGGGGGATGAAAAACAGGCCCTGCCGTGCCACGGACAAGAATGTAGCAGGGATGGTCTTGCCCATGGACTGCTCCATCATATTGCTGATGACCACCCAGCCCTGGACGCAGAAGGTCAGGCACTGATACCGCAGGGCCGCTGCGCCATAGGTTATCACCTGAGCATCATCCCGGAACAGCCCAATGAGCTTCGGCGCAAAACAATAGCCCAGGGCGGAGATCACCACCAGTCCCAGGGTGGACACCTTGACACAGAACCAGAAGCCCCGGCGAACCCGGGAATAAAGTCCTGCCCCGTAGTTGAAGCCGCACACCGGCTGGAAGCCCTGGCCGAAGCCCAGCATGGCGGAAGCGCCGAACATGGTAATCCGCTGCACAACGCCCATGGCGGCAATGGCGGCGTCTCCATAGGCCATGGCGGCATTGTTCAGGCAGATGGTGGCCACAGAAGCCAGGCTCTGTCGGGCCAGGGAGGGAATGCCGCCCTTGAAAATCCACAGGTACATCGAACCGCTGAACCGATAATTTTTCAGCTTGATGCGGATATTTCCCCCCTTCCGGGTGCCGACAAGCAGCAGGCAGAAGCTGAGCAGCTGGCTGAGAATGGTAGCCCAGCCCGCACCGGCCACCCCCAGCTTCATGCCGAAAATCAGAAGTGGGTCCAGCACGATATTGACCAGCGCTCCCGTCACAATGCCCACCATGGCATAGCTGGCGCTGCCTTGAAAGCGGAGCTGATTATTCAGCACAAAGGAAGCGCACATCCAGGGGGCACCCAGAAGGATGACCCGCAAATATGCTTTCGTATAGGGCAGAATGGTCTCCGTGGAGCCTAAAAACAGCGCCAGCGGCTCCAGGAAGGTCTGTCCCAGGACACAGATAGCCAGTCCCGTGACAAAAGCGGAAAAGAAGCCGGTGGAGGCCATTTGAGAAGCCTGTTCGTAGTTCTTTTTCCCCAGCTCCCGGGAGATGAAATTCCCGCTGCCCTGGCCAAAGAAAAAGCCCACAGCCTGGATCACCGCCATCACCGAAAACACAACGCCCACCGCCCCGGTGGCGGCGTTGCTTTTCAGCATTCCAACAAAATAAGTGTCCGCCATATTATAGAAGGCGGTCACCAGCATACTGACGATGCAGGGCACCGCCAGACGGCAGATCAGCTTCTCCACGGGAGGGGTGGTCATTTTGATGTATTTCTCTTCCTGTGCGTCCATGATAATCCTCTTTCTCCACGATCCTAAAAACTGTACTCCATCAGTATAGCACAGCTTCTTTGCCAGAGTCAAGGTCGGGTTCCGGGGTGATTTATTTCTTTCGACATAATCCGATTGCATAATCCATGGGAAATTCACTATGCTGTCTATTGGTGGACATATCCCCAGCGATGCGACAGTCTGCCAAAGCGCCGCCCCGGCTCTCCCCCGGGACGGCGCTTTTTTGAAAACGATTCAGCACACGGGAATCAGAAGTATTTGTCCCGGCTTTGGCTCCTCCTGGAGCTTATTGGCGCTGCGGATGGCTGCCACCGTAGAGCCGCACTTTTTCGCAATGTCCCACAGGCTCTCCCCCCCCGCGCGTCTGAGCACCAGGGAAGGCCGCTGTGGATCGGCAGAAGCATCCACCGGCTGTTCCAGGGAGGTGACCATGGGGATTCCCTGGCCGCCGGTGGTGGAAAGCCGCAGGGGAAGCTCTCCCCGATAGCCCCCTGCGGTGCTCTGAGGCATGGGCGGGGTCAGGGGATGGACGGTAAGCTGGGTATTCTCCCCCATGCTCATTTGCAGCTTCCCCTCCCAGCGGCCGGATTGGGCCCGGAGATTCCCCTGCTCATCCCGGGAAAGCACCTGAATGGTGCCGGGAATTTCCAGTACCAGGCTTCCGTTCTCCCGGTACTGCCTGGGGTGATCCGGAAGAAAGCTCACATCCTCCACCTGCCCCGGATTGCCGGAGAGGTTTACCTCGGCGGACACCGTATCCGTCCGCTTTTCCAGCACCGCCGGCGCATCCAGCTGCTGGGTCTGCAACTGCAGCGGAATCCCCGGAAGATAGGCGTCCGCTACCGTTTCTACGGCGGTCACATCGTCCACCAGATATTGGGCGGACAAGCCGCAGCGGGCCCGGAGCCCGCCCCCCTCCTGCCGCTCCAGCTCCAAATTGGTGACAGCGCAAACCACATTCACCTGGGACTCCGGGCTGTAGCTCTCCTCCAGCTCCGCAAATTGGGAGAAGGGCAGCTGGAAATCCTGGGAAAGGACCTTCCCGTCCTGGCACTGGAGCAGCACATGAAGGTTGGCATTGCCCCGGAAGGCAATCTTCCCGGAGAGCACCTTCTCCTCCACAATCTCCGGCCGCAGGGTGTAATACAGCACGCCCTCCGGCTCCAGGCCCGGGGTCAAATCCTCCTCCAGGGTGAAGTTCTTCTCCCCTGCCTCCCGGTACAGCCGCAGCGGATACCGGCGGCGCAGCAGCTCCACTCCCTGGGGGGCCTCGCCGCACTGCCAGTATTCCAGCTGGGTGGGGGACCAAATCTCTGCCAGGATACCGATGCCGCCCCTCAGCATCAGCTTCCGGGGGGAGACGGACCGGGCGTCGGCAAACCGGGTCAGGGCTGAAATCCGAATATTTCCCTCCGGGCAGTCCTGGGGCAGCTGCCAGCGCATCTGGAAGGGCAGCCATCCGTCCAGCACCCGGGGCTGACTTCCATCCTCCGGGGCATAGAGCACCCACATCAGCATCCCACCGCTGACCAGGATACTGTCCGACCGCCACTCCTTTCCCCGGAGGATGGTCTGGCCCCAGGCGCAGAGCACCTTCCCCACATCCGGAAAACCGTCGGGCAGGCGAAGCTCCTGGGTCTGCTCGGAGTTCTGCACCTCCCGCACCGTCCCAACCAGACAGGGGGCCTGGGTTTTTTGAAACGCCATTTCCATTTGGAACACTCCTTCCAGTATGATTCTGAAGGAGCATATGATTCCAGATGAAAAAATATTCCCGCTACCTCCGCCCAAAAAGAGGCACGCAGACGCACAGGGCGATGATTCCGCCGCAGATGAACCAGGAGTCCACCCAGCGTCCAAACAGCATCCCAAAAGCAAAGGCCAGCAGGCAGCAGTTGTGCAAATCCCTTCTGCGGCACATGGCAATTCCCCCCTAAATGAAAAGCTGCCGGGAATACTCTCAGCAGCTTTTGTTGGATATTTCATAATATGCGCCGGTTTCGGATTTCTTGCATCAGCCGCCCAGATAAGCCTTGCGAACCTCATCGGACTTGGATAGCTCCGCACCGGTGCCAGAGAGGGTGATGTTGCCGGTTTCCAGCACATAGGCCCGGTCGGCAATTTGCAGAGCCTTTCTGGCGTTCTGCTCCACCAGCAGAATGGTGGTGCCCGCCTTGTGGAGCTCCTTGATGATGTCAAAAATCTGGTCAACCAGGATGGGGGCCAGACCCATGGAGGGCTCGTCCAGCATCATCAGCTTGGGGTGGCTCATGAGTGCCCGGGACATGGCCAGCATCTGCTGCTCGCCGCCGGACAGGGTGCCCGCCACCTGCTTGCGCCGCTCCTTCAGCCGGGGGAAATAGTCAAACACCCTTTCCAAATCCTGGGGGTTCACATTCCTTTTAATAAAGGCACCCATTTCCAGGTTCTCCTGCACCGTCATTTGCAGGAAAATCCGCCGTCCCTCCGGCACCTGGGCCAGGCCCTTGGGCAACAGACGGCAGGCATCGGTGTGGGTGATGTTCTCACCGCAGAAGCTGATGGTGCCCTGTCTCGGGTGCATCAGGCCGGAGATGGTTTTCAGGATGGTGCTCTTCCCTGCGCCGTTGGCTCCAATCAGGGCCACAATCTCCCCCTCATTGACCTGGAAGGAGACGCCCTTGATGGCGTGGATGGCGCCGTAGTACACATGGATGTCATCAATATTCAGCATATTCATTCGGCATCCTCCTTGCCCAGATAGGCTTCAATCACGGTGGGATTCTGACGAATTTCCTCGGGAGTTCCCTTGGCAATCAGCCGGCCGTAGTTCAGCACGGCGATGGTCTCGCACACGTTCATCACCAGGTTCATGTCATGCTCAATGAGGAAGATGGCAATATTGAAAGTGTCCCGGATGCGGCGGATCTGGTGCATGAGCTCGGTGGTCTCGCTGGGGTTCATACCGGCGGCGGGCTCATCCAGCAGAATGATGGAGGGATTGGTGGCCAGGGCCCGGACGATCTCCAGCCGGCGCTGGACGCCGTAGGGCAGGCTCCCTGCCTTCTGGTCGGCCAGCTCTGCCAGGCCCATGAAGTCCAGCAGTTCCATAGCCCGGGCATTGGCCCGCTTCTCGGCAGCAAAATAGCCGGGCAGATGGAACAGGCTGGAAACAAAGGAGCACTTGATCTGGTTGTGCATCCCCACCTTTACATTGTCCAGCACGGACATGTCGGTGAACAGGCGGATGTTCTGGAAGGTACGGGCAATGCCCAGCTTCGTCACCTTATGGGTGGACATGCCCTTGGTGTCGATGCCGTTGATCAGCACGGAGCCCCGGGTGGGCTGGTAGACGCCGGTGAGCAGGTTAAAAATGGTGGTTTTTCCTGCGCCGTTGGGCCCGATGAGGCCGCAGATTTCCGTGGGGCCCAGGGAGACGCTGAAGCTGTCCACAGCGGTCAGGCCGCCGAAGTCAATGCCCAGATTCCGCACATCCAGCACCAGGGGCTTGCCTGCGTCGGATTCCCGGAAGGTATTGAAGGTGGGCACCTGAACGGTATTCTTGGGATAGAGATTGCTCATTTCGCCGCCTCCTTCTCTTTCCTGAAAATGCGCTTCACCTTGTCCGCTGCCACAGAGGTGTACTCCTTGACCTTGGGCGACCAGGTAAAGAGCATCACCAGAATCAGCACCACGGCATAGATAATCATCCGGTAATCCGCCAGGCCACGCATGGCCTCGGGGAGGATGTAGAGTACCGTGGCTGAAATCACGCTGCCCAGAATATTGCCCATGCCGCCCAGCACCACGAAGACCAGAATGTTGATGGAGGTGTTGAAATTGAACTTGGCGGAGTCCAGGGAGGAATAGTTCAGGCCGTACAGCGCTCCCGCCATGCCTGCCAGGAAGGCGGAGACCACAAATGCCTTCATCCGGAAGGTGGTGACATTGATGCCCACGGACTCGGCGGCAATCCGGTTGTCCCGGACGGCCTTGATGGCCCGGCCTTCCTTGGAGTTAATCAGGTTCAGCACCACAAAGAGGGTGAACAGAATCAGGCCGAAGCCCACCGCGAAGGTGGAGAGCTTCTTGATGCCGGTGACGCCCATGGCGCCACTGAGAATCCACTTGCCCTTCCCCACCAGCTTGGGCTTGGCGGTGGCGATGGCAAAGCGGAAGCCGGTTTCATCGGTGCCCACATACATGTTGCCGATGATGTTCTTCATGATTTCGCCAAAGGCCAGGGTGACAATGGCCAGATAGTCGCCCCGCAGTCTCAAAACGGGGATGCCGATGAGCAGGCCGATGAGGCCCGCCAGGGTGCCGCCGAAAACCATGGCAAGAATCAGGCGGAGGGTGGTATTGTCCACGGTGTTTTTCAGCAGCGTGGCCAGCACCACGCCGGAGAAAGCGCCGATGCCCATAAAGCCCGCGTGGCCCAGGCTCAGCTCTCCGCACACACCCACCAGCAGGTTCAGAGAAACCGCCAGCACAATGTAGCAGCAGACGGGAACCAGGTAGCCGGTGACGGCGCTGCTGAGCTTGCCTTGGGTGCTCAGGGTCTGCATCACGATGAAGGCCACGATGACCACGGCGTAGGTGAGCAGATCCCTGCCCTTGTCCTTGTTAATCAGTGTCTTTTTCATAGTCTTACACCTTCTCCTGAATCTGCTTGCCCAGCAGACCCGCGGGCTTCACCAGCAGAATGACGATCAGAACGCCGAACACGATGGCGTCTGAAAACTGGGTGGACAAATACGCCTTGGCAAAGGTCTCGATGATGCCGAGCAAAATGCCGCCCAGCATGGCCCCGGGGATGGAGCCGATGCCGCCGAACACAGCGGCGGTAAACGCCCGGATGCCGGGCATGGAGCCGGTGGTGGGCATGAGCACGGGAATGGAGGAGCACATCAGTACACCGGCCACAGCCGCCAGAGCGGAGCCGATGGCGAAGGTGATGGAAATGGTCCGGTTGACGTTGATGCCCATGAGCTGAGCGGCGTCCCGATCCTCGGACACGGCCCGCATGGACTTGCCAATCCGGGTGCTGCTGGTAAACCAGGTCAGCCCCAGCATAATCACCACGGAGACCGCCACCGTGACAATCACCTCACCGGTGATGGTCAGGCTGCCGAACAGATGCAGCGGCTTAATGTTGGAGACGATGCTGGTAAAGCTCTTGGGATTGGAGGACCAGATCAGCTGAGCGGCGTTTTGCAGGAAATAGCTGACGCCGATGGCGGTAATCAGCACCGCCAGGCTGGGGGTTCCCCGCAGGGGCTTGTAGGCCAGGCCCTCAATGATGATGCCCAGAAGCGTGCACACCACCATAGAGGCAGCCACACTCACCAGGGGAGGCAGGCCCAGATAGTTGGTAACGCAGAAACTGACATAAGCGCCGACCATGATGATGTCACCGTGGGCGAAGTTCAGCATTTTGGCAATACCATAGACCATGGTGTAGCCCAGGGCGATGATGGCGTAAATGGAGCCGATGCTGATGCCGTTTATAATATACTGGAGTATGTTCATCTTTCTTCCTCCTCGCACTGCCCTTCAACAGGCAACAGTTTTATTTCAACGGCTGAGAACGGAGACCGCCGTACGGTCCCTCTTATCAGCCGCCGGAACGTTGCGGAAAAGGGGGGAGGTTAAGCCTCCCCTCTTCCTATCCTATGGATTACTCAACGGAGACGTAAGCGCCGTTCTGAATCTTCACAACGCTGCCATCCTTGGAAACAAAGCCGTCCTCGTCCCAGGTCATGCCAGCGCCGGTGATGCCGTCGTAGGTCATGGAGGTAAACTGGGCAATCATGGCATCGCAGATTTCCTCATTGGACTCAGAGCCGTCCAGGCCGGCAGCCACAGCAGCCTGATACATGGCCCAGATCACGTCGTAGGCGTCAGCGCCGAACTGGTTGGGAACCTCGCCGTTGTACAGCTCCTTGTACTTGGCCACGAAAGCGGCGGTGCGCTCGTCCTTGGCGTCAGCGGCGAAGGGGGTCAGCATATGCAGATCCTCGGCCAGGGAGGTGTCAAAGCCGTCCACATCCAGGATGCCGTCCATGCCGTCCACGCCGAAGAACAGGGGGGCGTAGCCGATCTGGTTGGCGTAGGACAGAATGTTGGAAGCCTCGGTGTAGTAGATGGGCAGGAACACCAGCTCAGCACCGGACTCCTTGCACTTGGTGACCTGGGTGGTCAGATCGGCCTTGGTGTCGCCGGTGAAGGCCTCGGAGCAGACAATCTCCAGGCTCAGGGCCTCAGCCTCTTCCACGAAGCTCTCCATGATGCCGGTGGAGTAAACGTCGGAGGAGTCATAGATAATGCCGATCTTGGAGCCCAGAGACTTCTCGGCAATGACCTCAGCGGAGATCTTGCCCTGAGCGGGGTCGATGAAGCAGATCTGGAACACATTGTCGCCGGTGTAGGCAACGTCGGCAGCGGAAGCGGAGGGAGTCACCATGAAGATGCGGTCTTCATTTGCCTCGGGGCCCACAGCCAGGCAGGGCTTGGTGGTGACGGTGCCGCACAGCATCTGCATGCCCCAGTCCTTCAGGCTGTTGTAAGCGGAGACGGACTTCTCGGCATCGTGCTCGTCGTCCTGGCAGTTCAGCTCGAACTGCACTCCGCCCAGAGCGTTCACTTCGTCAACGGCGATCTGGGCCGCGCGGGCAACAGCAGTGCCGTAAACGGCAGCGCCGCCGGTCAGAGGGCCGATCATGCCGATCTTAATTGTACCGGCTTCGGCGGAAGCGCCGACTGTGAGCATCCCGGCAACCATGGCGAGGGTCAGAACCAATGCAAGTAACTTTTTCATTTTCGTTTCTCCTTTGTTGATTACTGAAAGCCCGGGGGCGCCCCTGACTTCCTATAAAAAAGCGGTCACGGATTTGGGCCGCAACCGTTCTTTCATACAGAAATGAAATCCCGGTCACACAGGCAGCAGAATAACTCGTACATCCAGGCCAAGCACACAAATGGACACTACCAAATTGTCGGCAGTGTCCACCAGGCTGTGAATCGGGGGCTCAAAGGAAGCCACGGGAGCGTTGCCGCCGCAGGAAAAGAAACGATTTGCGTCATTCTTGCAAGTCATCATTTTCGTTTACCTCCCCTTGAATTTGAGCATATTGTATCTCACGGGAGGACATTTGTCAACGAGGCAAATACTACCATATTACATTTGGAATCAATCCGTTTTTTGTGCAGAGTCTACAAAGGGCTATTCCTGATCCAGAACAGCCTTGCATTCGGCCAGAACGCTGGAGAGAATGGGGATGCAGCTTGCCGCTCCATAGCCGCCGTTTTCCACCACGCAGATGAAGGCCAGGGGGTATTTTTCATCGGTGATGAACCCGGCGAACATGGAGTTGGAAATCTGGTTTTCTCCCAGCTCGGCGGTGCCGGACTTGCCGCAGACGGTGAGCCCCGGGAATTTCCCGGCGCCATAGGTCACCTCCACGTTGTTGCGCAGATAGGCTTTCATTTTGTTTGCCAGATTCTCGCTCATAATCCGGTCGGTGTAGGAGGTTTTGGCCTGATAGGTCACTTCTCCCCCGCTCTGAACCTGCTCCACCAGGTAGGGCTCCGCCGCCACGCCTCCGCCGGCGATCTGGCCCATGAAGGTCATAAACCGGCAGGGGTTGATTAAGTCCGTATGCTGGCCGATGCAGCTCCAGGCAAAGGAGGCGGCGCCGGTGTTGGAAATGTCGTAATTTCCGGCGGAGGTGGTCACGCCGTCAAAGCTGAGCCGCCGGGTGATCTGGAACTGGCTGACATACTTCTCCATGTTTTTCCGGCCCACCAGCTCCGCAATCTGGGCAAAGGCGCAGTTGCAGGACCTGGCCAGAGCCTGCTTGATGTCGCAGGTGCCGTGGGCAGTCTCACAGGTGATGGCTTCCTTCCCGTAGGCGTACTCCCCGGTGCAGCGGAAGGTTCGGCTCTCAATGTCCGGCACACAGTCCAGGGCAGCGGCACAGGTGACGATTTTATAGATGGAGCCGGGGGGATAGGAGGACTGGAGGAACCGGTTCAGATACACACCGGTATAGGTTCCAGTGGTATCCCCCTCAATATCCGGCACATTGTCCGGATCGTAGGTGGGAGAGGTCACGGCGCACAGGATTTCCCCTGTTTTATAGTTATACACCGCCACGGTGCCCTTGCGGCCGTATAGCCCGGTCAGCGCCGCATTCTGCACCCGGGTGGACAGGGTAAGCTTTTCCACGCCCCCCAGGCCGTCTGAATTGTATACGCCGTTCACCAGGTCATAGCCGGCCATGGCGCTGGCATATTTGGCCACGGCTCCGGCGCTGATGGAGCCCCGGCGGTCTCCCACCCAGTGGAGGGTGGATTTCCGAGTCTGGAGATCTGTGGAGTATTTCCGGCCCTCGGTCAGATCCAGCAGCACGTTCCCCCACCGGTCCACCACTGTGCCGCAGCCTAAGTTGCCGTTGTTATACACATGGGGGGAGCCGGGGGAAGTAACCCAGGTGGGGCCCTGGATCAGGTATTCAACGAAGAACAACCCCATGCCGCCCAGCAGAATGCCCAGGAAGAGACCCATCAGCCAGGTTCTTTTGGTAACACGATTCATTTGTTCCGTACCTTTCTGCTCAGCTTTACAGCAAAGCTGGCGTTTTGACGGGTATCCGCCGCTTTTACAAAGGCCAGCAGGCCCCAGGCGGCCACCATGCTGGTGCCGCCGTTGGAGACAAATGGGAAGGTGACTCCGGTAAAGGGCAGGATGTCCACCGTACCCAGCACATTGAGGATGGTCTGAACCAGCAGCACCCCTGCCGCCGTGCAGGCGCCGATGCTGTAGAAGCTGCTCCGGGCCACCCGGGCGCTGCGGATGGCAAAGAATCCAAAGGCGCAGACGCACAGCACCGCCATGGCGGCGAGGAGCAGTCCCCATTCCTCTGAAATGGTGGCAAATACAATGTCCGAATCCGCAGCGAAGACCTTGCGCAGCCAGCCCTTGCCCGGGCCCACGCCAAACAGGCCTCCCGAGGCAATGCACATCAGGGACTGGGCCTGCTGATAGCCCTTGCCGAAGGGGTCGTCCCAGACGTGCCGCCAGGTGGCGAAGCGCTTCAGGGCATGGGGGGCCACCCGGAGGGCCAGGACGCTGGCAATGCCCAGAGCGGTGATGGCCAGGGCCACGGTGCCCATGCTGCCGGAACGGAGGTAGGCGATAATCAGGAAGGAGCAGAAGAAGATCAGGGCGGTGCCAAAGTCATTCATAATGGCAAGGCAGGCGCAGATCACCACAGAATAGGCGATAAATGCCATCAGGTTCCGCTTGTTCATCACACGATCCATGGTGGATGCCCCGGCAAACACAAAGCAGACCTTGCTCAGCTCCGAGGGCTGCAGGGAGAGGCTCCCCAATTCTATCCAGCACCTGGCCCCGTAATGCTCCGTACCGAAAACCAGCGTCAGCAGCAAAAAGCCCAGGCCCGCCGCCACCGCCAGATACCGGACGCGCTTGGCCCGCTCCAGATTCCGCAATGACCAGCCCACCAGCAGGTAGACAAATATACCAATCAGCATGGCAATCAACTGCTTGAGCGACTCCCTGGGGGCCACCGTAGCAATGGCAGCCATGCCCAGAGAACAGAGGAAAAAGGCAAGAGTCTCCATTTCAAAGGAGCTGCGGCGGATCACCAGATAGAAAATACACAGCAGCCACTGGCTCAGGATGATGCCTCCAAAGCCCTCCAGCACCAGCACGGAATTCTCCACCGCATCATGGACGGCGAAGCCCATCATCGTGAGAATCTGGAAGACGGTGAGCAGCAGCAAGTTGAACAGCCCCGCAATGGGCCCGGAAGCCCGGGTGCGCAGCTGGGATTGGAGCTGCTCCTGCTGCCGGGTGATGACCTTCAATTTCAGCTTCACGCCACCCACGCTGATCACATCCCCGTCCTGAAGGGCGCAGATGTTCACCCGCTCTCCGTTGACATAGGTACCATCCTTGGAATTGACGTCGGAGATGGTCCAGCTGCCGTCATCGTACCGGGTGAGCACTGCATGGTTCCGGGAGACGGTGGACAGGGCAATGGACACGTCACAGCTTTTGCTCCTGCCGATAACATTTTCCCAATGGGTCACCGGCACACGCTCTCCCCCGGGCATCACCAGCCAGGCCCAGATTTCCGGCTCCCGGCGGAAGGTCAGCAGGGGCATGGCGCAGCGCAGCAACAGCAGCGCCGCAAGGACCGGACAGGCACAGCGCACCATGGAGATATAGAAATTCTCATAGGCCGCATCCATCCCGGAAAAGGAGGCCGGAATTCCGGCAAGTATTTTTTCCAGCCACGCAGCCGCCGGCGCCAGCCCTTCCCCGAGCTGGGAAAAGAACCCCAAAAGGGCGCTCTGTACGGTTTGCAGAATCATATCCAGTGAATCCCTCCTTTATGGCAATCGATTGCGGAAACCGGCAAGGGAGCGCAGGGTCTTGATCTCCCGGGCGTAGCCCGGAAGCTCATTGGGGGTCTCCAGAATCATGGGCAGCCCTGTTAAGGCAGGATGGTTGACAATCGCCTCAAAGGTGCCAAGGCCCAGGCTGCCCTGTCCGATGCACTCGTGCCGGTCCTTGCGGCTGTGGAAGGGATTCTTGGAGTCGTTCAGATGCAGCGCCTTCAGGCGGTTCAGACCGATCACCCGGTCAAACTCCCCCAGCACCCCATCCAGGTCATTCACAATATCGTATCCCCCATCGTAAACATGGCAGGTATCCAGACAGACGCCCACCTGGCTGGAGCCCACAGCGTCCAGCAGCTGCTTCAGCTCCTCAAAGCGGCCTCCAATCTCGCTGCCCTTCCCCGCCATGGTTTCCAGCAGCACCGTCACCGGGTAGCCGGGCTCCAGAGCTCTGCGAAGAGCGGCGCAGATGTACTCGATGCCCTGCTCCACCCCCTGGCCTGTATGGCTGCCGGGGTGGAAATTGTAGAAATTCCTGGGCAGGGCCTCCATCCGGCGCAGATCGTCCAGCAGCACATCCGCCGCGAAAGCTCTGGCCTCCGGGTCTGCGGTGCACAGATTCATGGTGTAGGCCCCGTGGGCCACCAGGGGGCCAAAGCCCCGCTCTTTCAGCAGCGCCACCGCCCGGGCGGCATCCTGGGGATTTTCCTGCCTGGCCCGGCTGCCCCGGGGATTCCGGGTGAAAAAGGCAAAGGTATCCGCTCCAATCGAGGTGGCAGTCTCCACCATGGCGGCGTACCCCGCCGAAGCGGACAAGTGGCAGCCCAGATACATGCTTTTCATCCCTTCCATTTTTCTTTCTGCTAATGCTATCACATTTTCAGCGAAAATGCAAATTAACATTTCCATAATTCCAAAAACTGTGCTAGAATGGAAGCAGGCGGAAGCCCCTCGCACACCCCTAGCAGGCCATGGGCAGTCTGTGAGCCTTGACCTTACTCCATTGGACGCTGCACTTCTGCCGCTTGATGCAGTCAGGAGTGTTTCAACCGGTTCTCATCACGGCTGAAAGCTTTCTTAGCAGAACTCTTTCCAACTTTCTTCAGGTATAAAGCCCATCAACACACCCAAGCGGCTTGTCCGCGGGTCTTCTCTCGGTTTGTATGGGTTATTCTTATCTATACTATTCTATACTATATTGTGGTTCCAGAATGGTTCCATGATGGTTCCAGCCATCCTCAGCGGCTTGTCCGCGGTGTATGATCTGTCTCTATCTCTTTACTCTATCTCTTTCTCTATGTCACATTTCTGCACATTGCTGTCACATTTCTGCACAATGTGACGGCCAAGCGTCACATTGTGCGATCTGCTGCCTTCTGGCCCCCCGCATTCGCCGTGCGCTGTCCGTTTCGGAGCCTGCCATGTAGTCTAAAGTGCACTTTAGGATAATGCTATTTTACCATACATCGTTAGGAAAATCAAGTGGACAAAGTAAAATTTTTTCATAAGAAATACCAATGGAAATTAGGAGTTAGGAATTTAACGGTATGCCCGTAGGGGAGGCTATTAGCCTCCCGCCATGTAACGGTTTTTAAGTGTTCCGATGAATGGGGCCAGAAAATGGATCATGAAGCGGATTTGCCTGACTTGGTGCCGCTTTTAGGGCTTGTTCTGTGCGGGAGGCTAATAGCCTCCCCTACAGTAAAAATGGCAGCGCAGCAAACTGTCCAATTACATTCCTAACTCCTAATTATCTCATATCTCGTATCTCATATCTTATTTCTAAATCCGGAGGACGCCATGGGACGGACAGACAATCAAAAACTGAAAATACTCTACATCTGGGACTATCTGCAAAAAAACTCCCACCAGGACAAGCCGGTGAGAGCCAATGAATTAATCTCCATGCTGAACCAGCACGGCATCTCCTGCAACCGGAAGACCATCTACTCCGACATTACCGCCCTGCAGGATTTCGGGATAGACATCGTTCACCTGCCCGGCCGAACCGGGGGCTACTACATCGGCACCCGGATTTTCGAGCTGCCGGAATTAAAGCTGCTGATTGATGCTGTTCAGTCCAGCCGCTACCTGACAGAGAAAAAATCCCGGGAGCTCATCGAAAAGCTTTGCACCCTGTGCAACGAGCAGGACGCCCGGCTGGTGCGGCGGGATGTGTACGTCTCCGGCCGGGTGAAGAGCATGAACGAGACCATCTACTACAACGTGGACGCCATCCAGGAGGCCATCTCTCAAAACAGGCAGATCACCTTCCGCTATTTTGACTGGGGGCTGAACGGCGCCCGGGTCTACCGGCAGAAAAGCTACACCGCCAGCCCCTACGGTCTGTGCCAGGACAATGAGAACTGCTATCTTCTGGCCCTGTCCCCCCGGCACGGCATCACCAGCTACCGGGTGGACCGAATCAGCGACATTCAGCTGGAGGAGGATTCCCGCCTCCCCTGCCCTGAGCTCACGGGGAAGAATCTGACGGAGTACGCCAGCCGGATGTTCCAGATGTACTCCGGAGATCAGGTTTCCGTCAAGCTCCGGTTCCACCGGGAGCTGTCCAACGTGGTCATCGACCGGTTCGGCAAGGACACCATGCTCATCCCCGACGGGGACGACCATTTCGTCTTCACCGTCCAGGTGGCGGTTTCTCCCCTGTTTCTCAGCTGGGTGATGGGCTTTGGGGAAAAGGCAAAAATTCTCTACCCTCAGAGCGTGGCGGAGGAATGCAAAAAAATGGCCCGCCGGATACTGGAGCAGTACGGCGGGTAGTCTCCAATCAGCAAAGCTGGAAGGTATTGAAAACCTCGCTCCAGATAATCTGGCAGTCATCGTCATCAATGTCCTGCAAAACGGACAGGCAGTAGTGGTAATTGCCGTCGTCCAGCACCACGCCCCGGCCCAGACGCTCTCCCTGCTCTCCTGCGCTGGCCCAGGCAAACTCCCATCTGGCCGGATCCTCCTGGGTCTGGATTACAGTGATGTCCTTTCGCTCAAAGCCGGTGAGGGTGCGGATGGTTGCGTCCAAATCCCCGCCGGACAGGGTCTGGATCATTACCTCATACCCGTCCCCCAGATAGAGCCTGCCGCTGTCGCTTTCCATGGCGCAGGCCACCGTCTCACCGGGGAGCTCCAGCCGTGTCTCCCGGGGTGCGATCACCTGCACCGGTTCTTCCCACACATCCGCCACCGTCTCCCCCACGTCCGCCTGGGCACAGCCGGTGAGCAGCAGCGCCGTCAAAAAAATCAACACATATTTTTTCAAAAGTACCCCTCCCGAAAGGATTGTTGAACAGAATGAATACGCCTCTCTTTCTCTATCTGCTTCTAATCAATGCAGTGGGCTTTGTCATTATGCTTATCGACAAGCGCAGAGCCCAGAAAAACCTCTGGCGCATTTCCGAGTCCACCCTGCTCACCGTGGCCATCCTGGGCGGAAGCATTGGAAGCTATGCCGGAATGAAGGTTTTCCGCCACAAAACCAGAAAGCCCAAATTCTCCATTGGCATCCCCGTCATCATCCTCCTCCAGGCCGTCGTCTGGGCAGTGCTCAGCAAAGGCTGATTTCGGTTATCGGGTTAACTCAGCAAAACTGTAATATGGCAGTTCGTTGAATAGAATCAGGTAAAGGCTCCTGAGAAAGGCTCCCCTGTGCAAGGGGAGCTGTCAGCGAAGCTGACTGAGGGACTGTTGCAGTACAATCTTACTTTTTCGCCTAACCTGATGCGAATTCGTAACATCTCACCGCACAGTCCCCCAGTCGTGCTGTTCGCACGACAGCCCCCCTTACACAGGGGGGCCTCCCTCAGAAGCCATTCCCCTTCACCATTCAACCCACTGATAAACACCAATTTGCTGAATTGCTATTTAACCCGATGACGACAATTTCTTCGGAATAATTTTCCCAACCCTGGCAAACAATACCTCTGGAAATCTTTTTTGGAGGTAATGGATTATGAAACACCTGATTCGTCTGTCCTGCGCCCTGCTGGTGGGAGCCACACTGCTGCTTCCCGTCTCGGCGGCACAGATCACAGGCGGCGACTGCTACTGCTTCGGCCCGGAGGATTTTGCCCCGGGAGAGACGGAGCTGGCAGGCATCTGCATCACCAAGCTGCCGGAGGCAGAAAAGGGCACCGTCATGCTGGGCAGCCGGATTCTCCGCCCCGGCGATGTGCTCACCGCCCAGCAGGTGGGACAAATGCAGTTTGTGTCCAATTTTGCCCAGCAGGATGACACCGCCACCATCGGCTATCTGCCCGTGTTTGCAAATGGCCTGGCGGGGGAGGCGTCGATGACCCTCTCCATCTGCAGCCGGGAAAACCAGGCCCCCATCGCGGAGGACTGCGCCTTCGAGACCTACAAAAACCTGGAGCTCGCCGGGCAATTGAAGGTCCGTGACCCCGAGGGTCAGAATATGACCTTCACCCTCACCCGTCCCCCCAAGCGGGGCAGCATTGAGATCAAGGAGGATGGCAGTTTCACCTACACGCCCAAGAAAAACAAGGTGGGCGTTGACTCCTTCACCTTCACCGCTGCCGACCCTGCCGGGAGCGCCTCCCGGGAGGCCACGGTCACGGTGAGCATCCTGAAGCCCACGGACTCCAAGCAGTATTCCGACACCATGGGCAGACCCTGCCGGTTTGCGGCGGAGTGGATGAAAAATACCGGCATTTTCGTGGGGGAAAATGTAGCGGGCAGCCCCTGCTTCTCCCCTGACCGGGTAGTGACCCGGGGGGAATTCATGACCATGCTGGTGAAGGCTCTGAAAATTCCTGTGGATGAAGCCGTCACCGAAACCGGCTATTCCGACGCTCCCGACTGGCTCAAGCCCTATCTGGCCGCTGCCCTTCGCTCCGGCCTGACCCTGGGCCCCGGAGACGCGGACCGCTTCTGGCCCGACCTGCCAGTCACCGGCGAGGAGGCTGCCGGTGTGCTCTGTGCCGCTCTGAACCTGACGGCCCGGGAGCAGTCCGTACTCTCTGCCGAGGCCAGCGCTCCCACCGCCCTGGAAATTGCGGCCCAGAACGGCTTTGACCTTCTCTCCGGAGACAATCTGACCCGGGAGACTCTGGCCCAGCTGCTCTACCAGGCCAGCCAGTTCCAGGCCTAAGAAAATTCTGAATAAGATGCAAAGAACCAGCCGGGATTTTTCCCCCGACTGGTTCTTTCTTTTATACTACTCTAAATGAGCAAATTTAAGGAATGCATGATTTACGTAATTGCACTGGTGCGGGAGCACCCAAGGCTCCCCTGTGTAAGGGGAGCTGTCAGCGCAGCTGACTGAGGGACTGTACAGCAGGCACCGAAATACTGTTGCAAACCAATGTGAAAAGGTATGCCAATATAGTCAAAAATAGGGAAATCAGTAGGAATTATACTGGTGTTTATGAGAATATCGATTCTGTGGTAAAGCAGTCCCTCTTCGCCCAAGCAAATGCAAATACGTAACATTTTACTGCACAGTCCCTCAGTCACGGCTTACGCCGTGCCAGCTCCCCTTACACAGGGGAGCCTCCCTCAGAAACCGTCGCCTTCCACCATTCAACGCACTGCCAAACACCAATTTACCGGCCTGTTGAAAACAAAATATTCACCTGCACCCGTGGCACTCGCCGCAGCTGCCATTGCACTTGGGCTTCTTTTTCCGCAGCAGCAGCCAGAGGCAGTAGCCGCAAATCAAGGCCAGGAGAATCCAATCGGCGATTTTCACAGCAGTCCTCCCACCTGGTACACCAGCAGCGCCGCGATCCAGGCCACCACACACTGGGAGATCACCACGGCCAATGTCTTCCATTTGCTCCCCAGCTCCCGCCGGATGGTGGCCACGGCGGCCACACAGGGGGTATAGAGCAGGCAGAAGGTCAGGAAGCTGGCAGCGGAGCGGGCGTCGAACAGGCTGTGCAGCGCTGCCTGAAGCTGCTCGGCGCTGACTCCCAGAATCACTCCGAAGGTGCTCACCACCGCCTCCTTGGCGGTGAAGCCGGAGACCAGGGCAGTGACCATCCGCCAGTCCCCGAAGCCCAGGGGGGCAAACAGCGGGGAGATCAGCTGCCCAACCTGGGCCAGAATGCTCTGGGTGCTGTCCGAGACCACGTTCAGCCGGAGGTCGAAGCTTTGCAGGAACCAGATAATCACCGTGGCCAGGAAGATCACGGTAAAGGCCCGGGTGATGAAGTCCTCCGCCTTCTCCCACATCAGAAGCAGAACGCTTCTGGGAGAGGGCAGCCGGTAGTTGGGCAGCTCCATGACAAAGGGCACCGGATTGCCCCGGAACAGAGTATTTTTCAGAAGCAGCGCCACAAGAATTCCCATCACCATGCCGCCAAAGTACAGAAGGATCATCACGAACAGCTCCCTTCCCGGGAAAAAGGCGGCGGAAAACAGGGTGTAGATGGGGATTTTGGCAGAGCAACTCATAAAGGGAGTGAGCAGGATGGTCATTTTCCGGTCCCGGTTGCTGGACAGGGTCCTTGTGGCCATGATGGCAGGCACCGAGCAGCCAAAGCCAATGAGCATGGGCACAAAGCTCCGCCCGGACAGGCCGATCTTGCGCAGCAGCTTGTCCATCACAAAGGCCACCCGGGCCATATAGCCGGAGTCCTCCAAAATGGACAGGAAGAAAAATAGGGTCACGATGATGGGCAGGAAGCTGAGCACGCTGCCCACACCGGCGAAAATGCCGTCGATAATCAGGCTGTGCACCACCGGATTGATGCCGTAGGCTGTCAGGCCCCGGTCGGCAAGCAGCGTGAGCCCGTCCACCGCATACTCCATCAGGCCCGAAAGGAAGTCCCCCACCACATTAAAGGTCAGGAAAAACACCAGCCCCATAATGGCGATAAACAGCGGAATCGCCAGATACCGATTGGTGAGCACCCGGTCGATTTCCACACTGCGCCGGTGCTCCTTGCTCTCGGAGGCCTTTTTTACACAGGAGGCGCACACCGACTCGATGAAATTATAGCGCATATCCGCAAGAGCCGCATTTCGATCCAGTCCCGTATCCGCCTCCATTTCAATGATGGAGTGCTCAATCAGCTCCTTCTCGTTTTGGCTCAGTTGGAGCATTTCGTAAAAATCCTGCTCTCCCTCGATGAGCTTGGTGGCGGCAAACCGGCGGGAGACCTGGGAGCGCTGGGCGTGGTCCTCGATGATGTGGCACACCGCATGGATGCACCGGTGCACCGGCCCATCCGGGCAGAAATCCTGCACCTTGGGCAGCACCCGGTTCTGGGCGGTTTTCAGCAGAATGTCCACCAGCTCCGAAACGCCCTGGTTCTTGGCGGCGCTGATGGGCACCACCGGCACACCGATGGCGGAGGACAGCTTCTTAACGTCGATGCTGCCCCCGTTGCCGGTGAGCTCGTCCATCATGTTCAGGGCAATCACCGTGGGCACCTGCAGCGCCAGCAGCTGCAAGGTCAGGTAGAGGTTGCGCTCGATGTTGGTAGCATCCACAATGTTGATGATGGCGTCTGGCTTGGAGTTCAGGATAAAGTCCCGGGTGACGATCTCCTCCTGGGTGTAGGGCCGGATGGAATAGATGCCCGGTAAATCCACCACCTGATGGCTGGTGCCCCGGATGGTTCCCACCTTCTGATCCACCGTAACCCCGGGAAAATTGCCCACGTGCTGGTTGGAGCCGGTGAGGGCATTAAACAGGGTGGTCTTGCCGCAGTTTTGGTTGCCTGCCAGTGCGAAAATCATACCGATTCCTCCCTGAGGGTAATTTTCGCCGCATCCTCCCGGCGGATGGTCAGCTCATACCCCCGCACCTGAATCTGAATGGGATCGCCCATGGGGGCAATCTTGCGCAGGGTCACCCGGGTGCCGGGAATCAGCCCCATGTCCAGGAACCGCAGCCGCAGAGGCCCCTCTCCCCCCACCTGATGAATCGTGCCGGACTGGCCGATCTTCAGATCATTGATGGTCATCTGGATTCCTCCTCGTTGTGCTTTTTGTGCCATTATAGCGAAAAGAGGGGGCGTTTGCAATGGGTAATTTGCATAGGCTAACAGCTTTTTGCGTTCTGGAATCTGTTGCATTTTTCGGCAGAAAGTGCTACAATCACCACAATACAGAGAAAGGAACATGAAGTCTATGTGGTTTGTATTCGCATTGCTCTCCGCCCTGTTTGCGGCGCTGACCTCCATCCTGGCAAAAATTGGCATCGAAGGGGTCAATTCCAATCTGGCCACCGCCCTGCGGACTCTTGTGGTACTGGCCATGGCCTGGGGCATGGTGTTTCTCACCGGCGCTCAGGGGGGTATCGGCTCCATCAGCCGGAAAAGCTGGACTTTTTTAATTCTGTCCGGCCTGGCCACCGGAGCCTCCTGGCTGTGCTACTACCGGGCGCTGCAAATTGGTGAGGCCTCCAAGGTCGTCCCCATCGACAAGCTCAGCGTGGTCATCACCCTGGTGCTGGCATTCGTGTTCCTCCACGAAAAATTCACCTGGAAATCCGGCCTGGGCGCCATCCTCATCACCGCCGGAACACTCATTATGGTGCTGTAGGGAAAGAACTCAGCAAATAGGTGTTTGGCGAGTTGATCCGGCGCACCTCCTGTTTGAGCGTAGGGGAGGCTATCAGCCTCCCGCCAGGTGAAATACCTGAGTGTTCCGTTGAATGGTAGGAGCTGCTGGCTTTTGAGAAAGGCCCCTCTGTGTAAGGGGTAAGCGAAGCGCAGT
>JAETOP010000192.1 GCA_021771675.1 Oscillospiraceae bacterium
TGGGCTTCACCGCCATCTCTACTACCCACTGGAGGTGAAGCCCCGTTTTGAACACAAAAGCATCAATCTTTTTTATAAAAATCTGTTTCATAGCCATCGGCACGGAGCAACAGTCCATCCGCCCAGGGAGGGGTTCTGCCCATCTGGTCGCAGACTGCCTGCAAGGACATCCGCCGATCCGCCTCGATGACAACTTCATCGTGGATATGCATCACAATGGAACAGCAGCGGAGGGTGTTCATTGCATAGCAAAGAATGTCACGAGCGGTTGCCTGGACAATGTTCTCCACGAACTTGGGACCATAACTGTCGAGCCGCTCCCATTTCTTTGTGCCGCCGACGCCTTCGTAGGTGATACAATCGCCACCGAACTTATTGGTGCCGACCTTGGGTTTTACATAGGAAAGCTGTCTGCCGGACGGAAGCGTGATAAAAAGCATCCCACTCTTGCAGGAAAACTCAATGCCGTGGGTCTCGTTGGTGTGCTTGTATCGCACAGCTTCCATTGCCGCACGGTCAACATCCCACCACAGTTTTGTAATGTTGGGATTGGCCTGCCGCCACGCATCCACCAGAGGCGGCAGTTCTTCTTCGGAAAGCCCCATCTCCAATGCGCCCATTGCTTTCAAAGCACCGACCGATCCGCCATAGCCCAGAGCCAGTTCTGCAATTTTGCCTTTTTGCCGCAGATGGCCGTTGATGCCATGCTTTTCGACAGGGACACCAAACATCTGGGAAGCGGAAGCACAATAAATGTCCTTACCTTCGGCAAAAACCTTCTGCCGCCACTCTTCTCCGGCAAGCCACGCAATGACACGGGCTTCAATGGCAGAAAAGTCTGCAACGATCAGCTTGGCATCCGCTCTGGGAACGAATGCTGTGCGGATAAGTTGTGATAAAGTGTCCGGCACATCCTCATAGAGCATTTCCAGAGCATCGAAGTCACCGCAGCGGACAAGACCGCGGGCTTCCGCCAAATCCTCCAAATGGTTCTGGGGCAGATTCTGCATCTGGATGATGCGGCCTGCCCATCGACCTGTGCGGTTGGCACCATAGAACTGGAACATCCCTCTGGCACGACCATCGGCACAGACAGCAGTTTCCATTGCCTGGTACTTTTTCACCGAGGACTTGGCAAGCTGCTGACGGAGAGTCAGAACTTTCTGCAATTCTGGCGGTGCGGTCTTCAGCATTTCAGCCACAGCCTTTTTGCCAAGGGTGTCGGTCTCCATGCCGTTGTCCGAAAGCCACTGCTTCATCTGCTGCACGGAGTTGGGGTTTTCCAGAGCCGTCAGTTCCTTCATTGCCTGGGTCAGTTCTGAGCGGGATCTGCCATCCATCTGAATGGCCTGCTGCACCAGTTCCATATCCAGAGCAACACCACGGTCATTGATTTCCTGGTCGATGTGGTATTCGTCCCATACGCTGTCCGGCACGGGATATTTGGCAAGCCGAGCCTGTATGGACATCTCGGTTTCCACATCTCGAATGTTATACTTCTTGAAAGCCAACCACTTATCTGGGGCATGAGCCGGAAGGTTGCGGGTGCGCTGTCCGTTGGACTTGGTAGGCGCACAGGGCTGACAGAAATATTTGATGAGGTCTTTTCCCTCGATCAGCTTCTGCTTCTCAAGCCCAAGCACCGAACCGACACCTTCCAAGGAAAGCGGCAGCCCCATCGTTGCAGCCCACACCATAGAACACTTCCATGAATCCGGCTCAAGGTAGTCGCCAGTGGGATAGCCCAGGTGCCGTGACAAGCAGATTCGTTCAAAGTTGGCGTTGAAGGCCCACTTGGTTACAGAATCATCCTCCAGAGCGGCAACAATATCCGTAGGGATCTGTTCTCCGCAGGCAAGATCGACCAGTTGCACAGGACCACAGTCCACGCTGTAGGAAAACAGCAGTATTTCAAAATATGGGGACTCTACATAGCGGTACACGCCAGTTTTTGCAAGGGGCTGATCGCTGTAGGTCTCGATATCGATTGAGAGAGTTTTCATATTATTGTCCTTTCAATGGGAATAAGGGCGGCAGAGACTGATCCCCGCCGCCCCGTTGGTGCGTTAGGCCACCTTTGTGGCGGATTCCTTGATTTTCTTGGCTTCCTTGCGTTTACGGATCTTGTCCTTCACCCAACTCACCGCAGACGCGATGAGGAAGATGAGTTCAGCGATAAACACGCCGGTCATGGCTCCGAAGCAGGTGTAAAGCATCAGTTCCTGAAATTCAGTCATGGTCGCACCTCCATTAAGCCAGGAAATCGT
>JAETOP010000193.1 GCA_021771675.1 Oscillospiraceae bacterium
ACGATTTCCTGGCTTAATGGAGGTGCGACCATGACTGAATTTCAGGAACTGATGCTTTACACCTGCTTCGGAGCCATGACCGGCGTGTTTATCGCTGAACTCATCTTCCTCATCGCATCTGCGGTGAGTTGGGTGAAGGGCAAGATCCGCAAGCGCAAGGAAGCCAAGAAAATGAGGGAATCCGCCACAAAGGTGGACTAACGCACCAATGGGGCGGCGGGGATCAGTCTCTGCCGCCCTTATTCTCGTTGAAAGGACAATGATATGAAAATTCTCTCAATTGATATCGAGACCTACAGCGATCAGCCCCTTGCAAAAACTGGCGTGTATCGCTATGTAGAGTCACCTTTATTTGAAATATTGCTGTTTTCCTATAGTGTGGACGGCGGTCCCGTGCAACTGGTCGACCTTGCCTGCGGAGAACAGATCCCCGCCGACATTGTTGCCGCTTTAGAGGACGATTCTGTAACCAAGTGGGCCTTTAACGCCAACTTTGAACGCATCTGCTTGTCTCGGCACCTGGGTTACCCCACTGGAGACTACTTGGAGCCAGATTCATGGAAGTGTTCTATGGTGTGGGCAGCAACGATGGGACTGCCGCTTTCTCTGGAAGGTGTTGGTTCAGTGCTTGGGCTTGAGAAGCAGAAGCTGACCGAAGGCAAAGACCTCATCAAATATTTCTGTCAGCCCTGTGCGCCTACCAAGTCCAACGGTCAGCGCACCCGCAACCTTCCGGCTCATGCCCCGGACAAGTGGTTGGCTTTCAAAAAATATAACATCCGTGATGTTGAAACCGAGATGTCCATCCAGGCGCGACTTGCCAAGTACCCTGTGCCGGACAGCGTCTGGGACGAATACCACATCGACCAGGAAATCAACGACCGTGGCGTTGCCCTGGACATGGAACTGGTGCAGCAGGCCATTCAGATGGATGGCAGATCCCGCTCCGAACTGACCCAGGCAATGAAAGAACTGACGGCTCTGGAGAATCCCAACTCTGTACAGCAGATGAAGCAGTGGCTTTCGGACAACGGTATGGAGACCGACACCCTTGGCAAAAAGGCTGTGGCTGAAATGCTGAAGACTGCGCCGCCGGAATTGCAGAAAGTTCTGACCCTCCGTCAGCAGCTTGCCAAGTCCTCGGTGAAGAAGTACCAGGCAATGGAGACTGCTGTCTGTGCTGATGGTCGCGCCAGAGGGATGTTCCAGTTCTATGGTGCCAACCGCACTGGTCGATGGGCGGGTCGCATCATCCAGATGCAGAATCTGCCGCAGAACCATTTGGTGGATCTGGCGGAAGCCCGTGGGCTTGTCCGCTGCGGCGATTTCGACGCTCTGGAAATGCTCTACGAAGATGTGCCGGACACTTTATCACAACTTATCCGCACAGCATTCGTCCCCAGAGCGGATGCCAAGCTGATCGTTGCGGACTTTTCTGCCATCGAAGCCCGTGTCATTGCGTGGCTTGCCGGAGAAGAGTGGCGGCAGAAGGTCTTTGCTGAAGGTAAGGACATTTATTGTGCTTCTGCTTCCCAGATGTTTGGTGTCCCTGTCGAAAAGCATGGCATCAACGGTCACCTCCGGCAGAAGGGCAAAATCGCAGAATTGGCTCTCGGTTACGGTGGATCTGTCGGTGCGCTGAAAGCTATGGGTGCTTTGGAGATGGGGCTTTCCGAAGAGGAACTGCCGCCTCTGGTGGATGCATGGCGGCAGGCCAATCCCAATATTACAAAGCTGTGGTGGGATGTTGACCGTGCGGCAATGGAGGCTGTCCGCTACAAGCACACCAACGAAACCCACGGTATTGAGTTCTCCTGCAGGAGCGGGATGCTTTTCATCACGCTTCCTTCCGGCAGACAGCTTTCCTATGTGAAGCCCAAGGTCGGCACAAATAAGTTCGGCGGTGACTGTATCACCTACGAGGGTGTCGGCAGCACCAAAAAGTGGGAGCGGCTCGACAGCTACGGCCCCAAGTTCGTGGAAAACATCGTCCAGGCCACAGCAAGAGATATCCTCTGCTATGCAATGCATACTCTCCGCTACTGTTCCATTGTGATGCACATCCACGATGAAGTTGTCATCGAGGCGGATCGCAGGATGTCTCTGCAGGCAGTCTGCGACCAGATGGGCAGAACCCCTCCCTGGGCGGAGGGACTGTTGCTCCGTGCCGATGGCTATGAAACAGATTTTTATAAAAAAGATTGATGCTTTTGTGTTCAAAACGGGGCTTCACCTCCAGTGGGTAGTAGAGATGGCGGTGAAGCCCA
>JAETOP010000060.1 GCA_021771675.1 Oscillospiraceae bacterium
TGGGCCTCCATGCAGGTGATGAGCCCCTTGCGCTCAATCAGCCAGTTCAGCCGCCCCCGCCGCAGGTCCGGGATGGACGCCTGGGAACGGGCCGCCGCCTCCAGCCGGTCATACTCCTCGCTGTGGGAGTAGGGGAACTCCACCAGCTCCCCGCCGTACTCCCCCAGCAGGGCCAGGCATTCCTCCCGCACCGGCTTCTGGAAGCCCTCCCGCCAGTCGTCCCCGTGGACTACATAGTCCGGCCGCAGCGCCCGCAGCGGAGCCGCGTAGCCCAGCTCGTCCTGCTTTACCACGTGGGCCACGCCCTTCAGACCCGCCACCACCTTCATCCGCTCCTCGCAGGTCAGCAGCGGATGCCGCTTGTAGGACGCCACCACTTCGTCGGACAGCACGCCTACTGTCAGTTCCCCCAGCTCCGCCGCCTTGTGGATGATCTCCATGTGGCCGCCGTGGATGACGTCTGTCCCAATGGACATGAAAACTGTCTTTTTCTCCGCCATGTCTCAGCCCTCCAAGCCCAGCGCCGCCGCCCGCAGGCGCGCCACCTGCTGCTCCGGCGTCTTGTCCCCGTTGTTGTCCAGCACCAGATCCGGCGCCTCCGGCAGCTCCACCTGGAGCCCCACCCCGGCCACATTGTCCGCGTTTTGGCTGTAAAGCCCCTTCTGATCCCGCCGCCGCAGCGTGTCCATGCTGGCCTCGATGTATACCTCGTAATAGCCCGGGATGTTGGCCCGGTTCCATGCCCGCACGCTGTGGAACATGGAGATGGTACAGCACACCACCGTCACCCCCTGCCCCGACAGCAGCGCGCACAGCCGCCCGTAGCTCTCCGCCAGCTTCCGCCGGTCTGAGCCGGAAAAGCCCAGCCCCACGCCGAACACCGAGCGCATCTCGTCCCCGTCCAGGAAGATCACCGTCTCCCCGGCGCGGCGCAGCTCGTCCCGCCACAGTCGGCCGATGGTGGTTTTTCCCGCCCCCGACAGGCCTGTGAGCCAATAGACCCGATTGTGTCGCTCCATTTTACTCTCCTCTGCGATACAACAACCATTCTGAAAACACTGTAGGATATTTCATCAGGCTCCGTCCGGCTTTGGCCTGATCACCTTTGGAAAAACAAGTTTGCCCTGCTTTCCCATCTGCCAAATCCCAACCATATTTTTGAATAATGCTTGTCGCAATTGTTCCCGTGTGGTCTTTTCCCATTTTCCCTTTTCCACATAATCCTTCTCAAATTTGAATGGGAATTTGAACAAGAAGGCCACATCGTTGTCGTCCATCGGACATTCTTCAAAATCAAAGGTTGGATAACCGTAATGCCGGAGGAGCACATCAAAGAAAATTTGGAGGCGACACTGGTCAAATGGAGACAACACGGCATCCACATTTCTATTGAGCGGTGCTGTATCAAACCCACGGACGGCGGGCTCTCCGTTGATCCCCTCCCGTACCTCGTCATCGTTCAGCATATTGGGGTCGTACGGAACATTGAGCACCTCACAAATGGCCCGGCAGGTTTGCACCGGCTGCAGTTTCGCATCCTCAAGACGGTAGCCATAGTAATGTTTCCGCAGCTTCGGATTCATCGAATAACCAATGGCCAATGTCTGTGTAATAAAAATGCTGCCTTCCCTTTGATAAATGCGCCCCACGGTTTTGATCGGGTCACGGATGCTGTTCAGTACTGTTATGTAGGGGAAGTCCAAAATAAGAGGGTCGTGAATATCAACTGCATTTACATGGGGTTCCCACAAGATTACCGGCACAATCCGGGGATTCCTCTGGGGGCTGTCCCGGTAAAACTTATAGATAAAGTACGCCCGAAAAAGCTCCGGAAGGGTAAAGCGAGTGATAGACGATACCTCGAGCCATTGAATAAAGTCCTCCAAGTCGGAGACGCCCCATTGAATCTCCGGATGATGGAGCAGTGCCTCAAGCCCCTGAAGCGTGTAAATCCTCGCAGTGTTTTTCATCATTTCCTCAGCCAGGTTTGTTTGAAAAAGAGGGTATCCTTTAATGTAAGACTCATAAAACAAATCCGCACCATATCTCATCACGATATGACTATTATGGTCAAGGAGATTGAGGCCAAACAGCGTGCCACTGTAGCCGCGCTTATACCAAAAACATATTCGCTGCATCTCCTCTACACGCAGCTTCTGCGGCTCTATTCCGTCATAGTCGATCCCAAATTTTTCTTTAAAATCCAGCGGATATAAATCCCGCTCCTTTTCTGTCAGAAAGACAAACTTTTTGTCCTTGCACAGCTCTGCAAAATCGGTATAATACAGCAGCAGAGACAGTGCATCCTCATTTTCATAGCACAGGTAAATATGGTTATCCCCAGCAAAATCCTCGCTTCGGCGCACATTATCCTTCAGAAAGCGCAGATTAAAGCTGTTAAACTCATTATCAACCAAAATGGGCCGGCTCAAGTCCTCAAAGAAATACCGGGTCTCCCGTTCAGAATTGGTTTCCAGCGGGGCAAACACCTGCTCACGCTGATCAAATCGGTAAAACAATTCATCTGTCAGTGCAAACAGCAGATACCGGTTATCCCTGGGCGCTATAACGCTCTTTGGCAGAAAAAATGGATACTTTTTCAAAAAGGAGGCGTTCCTTTTGAAGTTTTCCTCCATCTCTGCCAAGTTAGGTTCCCAAAATCCCCGCTTTAGATCCTCTAATACAGGCGGACTATTCTGACCTTCGGCATATCCCTCCGTCAGTTCTGCAAATCCCTGAACAAAATCACCGTTGATGATTTTTTGTACCGCTTCTCCTATATCTGCCATGGCTATCCCCTCCCGGTTTACAGTCTCCTTCAACTGACTTCTCGCTCTCATATCCACATTCACTATGCAAGATTTCCATATGAATGGCTGCATCTTCAGCTTAAATTAGTCGGCTTTTTGGTATTGCATAGAAGGTATACTCACTGATTCCCCCATAATTTCTCAGAAAAAAATGATAGTCCTTTTTATTAAAGCCTTGAATTACTTCTACGATTTCCCATAAGTGCTCTACCTTATGGTGGCCCTGAACAGCAATAATCGGCGCAAATTCGCTTATGACCCTTTGCGCACCTTTGATTGCATCAACATCGGCTCCTTCGATATTTACTTTAAGGAAAGTTGGCTTATATTGATAGGCTAACTCATCGATTGTTACTGTCTCTATTGTTTCTCCGCTTGAACTGTTCTCGCCTTTGCTATACGAGGTACCTTTACTTATAAAGTTTATTTCTTTCTTCCTATCTGCGATATATCTTTGCAGCACATCAATTCTTTCTATTCCCTGGCTTTCGACTTTTTCAACAATTTTTTTATAATTGACACTATCCGCTTCAATTGCAAGATATCGTCGGAACAGTCCCCCTTGATTTTTTAAGAAAATATCTATTGTGTCACCATTGTAAGCACCACAATCAACAAAAACCTCATTATCTATTTTTCTATATAAATCGTACGCAAAATAGTGCTCATCAAATGGCAAAACCGTAAATCTGACAAAGTCAGCTGAAATGTAAAAGTTCAGCAGTTCCAAATAGCATTCCTTTGACTGATTGTCAGCAAGCAGGTTATAAACCGACACAATACGTTCTCTATTATCGAACAGCACCGTTACATCTTCGCCTAAATAAGCTGAAAATTCAGGTTTCTTATCTATCCCAAATACTGGCCGAAACGATCTAAACTGCGTAAAAAAGTAGACCTGCACCTGCTCACTTAAATCTTGCTCAAGCGTTTCTTTTATCTGTTCAAAACTCAAAATATCCAGCAATGCAACAATACAAATGTAATGGCTGTCCTGCTGCAATCTTGAACTCAATTCTTTACTGGTATAAATCGGAATATCACAGTATTGCTTCCCGTGAATGCTTCCATAGTTGTCGATAAAAGCCGTTACTGCAATTCCAGCCGCATTCAGACGGTGGAATAAAACCGTCCCACAATTGCCTGCACCCATAATGATTATCTGATTTGTTCTTAATATTTTTTCGCACTCTCTCAATGATAAACCCCGTCCGGCAACGTTTTCATCGAAGTTATCAAACAGTTCTTGGATTGAATTCATATCCTGCTCCTTTTTCCGGTTAACCTAAACCTGATTCCTGCAAAAATGGATAGAGATCGTCGAATTCCGCCGCCTTCAGTGAACCGTCCGGCATTACGCGAGAGGCAATCTTAGGTACAATCTCTCCGAATTCCTGCACCCGGAGCTGGCACACAAACGGCCCGTCCTTTGCCAGAATTTCCTGAAATGCTGCCTCCAGATCATCATCCGCAGTCAGTTCACAGTTGTCCAAGCCATAGGCCGTGGCCACCTTGCAGAAGTCCGGCGTTTCCAGACCGCTGTCCGGGCCGACGCCCAGGAACCGATCGTCCATATAGTTGTGCTGATTGTGCCGGATAAGCATATAACCGCTATTCTGGAACACAAAGAGCTTGATGGGCAGGTGGTTGTAGCGCAGAGTGGCAAACTCCTGCACATTCATCTGCACGCTGCCGTCCCCGGACAGGGCGAGTACCTGTCGGCCCTTCCGCACCGCACCGATGGATCCCGCCCAGAAGCCCATGGCGGACAGTCCGCCGGAGATCAGATAACGCTGTCCGTCCTTCAGCTCCCAGCTCTGGGAGACGATATTACAGACACTGCCTGTGTCCACCACAATGTCGCAGTTCGCTGGAGCACACTGGGAGAGCAACCTTGAAACGTGATAGCTGTTCAGGGGCCGCTCCTTGGCATAGCCGGGCAAGACATTGGGGTACTGCTGCCGCATTTTCTGACAGTGAGCCAGCCATGGGGAATGATCCACGGGTTCCAGGCTCGTGCAGCAGCCGAGCAACTTCTCCAAAAATGTTTTAGTATCCAGAGACAGCTTTTTGTCCACCGGTACATCCGGCTTGTCCAGCTCTTTTTGATCGATGTCTACCATCACCTTGTAGGCGTTCTGCCCGAACCGCTGGGGGTAATAGCCGGTGGTGGAGATAGACAAGCGGCTGCCCAGAATCAGCAGGTAATCGCACTGTTGGACGGCAAAATGGGACGCACGATCGCCATAGCTCCCGGGCCTGCCCACAAAATACGGGGAGTCGGAGGCGATCACGTCAATGCCGCCCCGGGATGTGACCACTGGAATTTGGAGCGTTTGGCACAGCCGGTTCAGCAACACAGCCGCCCCAGCGCTCCGCACGCCGCCCCCGGCCAGAATTAATGGCTTTTCTGCTCCGGCAAGTCCCCGAGCCACTGAGGACAAATCCATGTCTTCGGAAGCTTGAACGGGGGTGTGGAATTCCTCCATCTCATCTGGAATTTGCTTATTCTGCACGTCCACCGGCACATCGATCCACACCGGCCCCATCCGACCGCCCATGGCCTCATGCCAGGCCTGCTCCATCACCCGGCGGATATCCGCGGGCTCCAACACACAGGCAAAGTAGTTCACCATAGGCGATACGATGGGTTCCAGATTCAGGCTCTGGGTGCCGTGCTGGCGGATGCCGGTGTCCATCTCATACCGGATCAGCCGGGAATTGGCCTGCCCGGTGAGCACAAATAGGGGGGAGGAATCCACAAACGCCCCCGCCACGCCGGTGATGGCGTTGGTGGCACCAGGCCCGATGGTGGCAAGGCATACGCCGGGGAGGCCCCGGATACGGCCATAGCAGTCCGCCGCCATGGCCGCCGCCTGTTCATGGTGGCAGCAGACCGCTTTCAATGCCTCATTGCGCTTGAGGGCATCGGTCAGCCACATGGCCGAGCTACCGGACACCATGTAGACGGTATCACAGCCCCTTTTTTGCAGGAAATCGAAGATGTATTCGGAAACTGTCATAAATAGCCCTCAAATCAGCACAGTGTCATGTGCAAATAATATTTTTCCGCTTCGCATTTGCTTCATCATCAGATTCATTTCATCGCAGACCCGGGCAATATCCTCCTCCGTCAGAGAATGGGCTGTGGGCAGTACCAGCCCCCGCCGGTCATAACGATCAGAGTTGGGCACCGAATGGGTCTGCTCATAGGGCGGCATTCTGTGCATAGACGGATAGCCTGGACGGAAGTGGATGTTTAAATCAAGCATTTTCCTGACAAATTCGTCCCGGTCAATCTCAATATCATCCCGCAAATAACCCAGCACATAACCGTAATTTGAACTGCAATACGCCGGAGGTAGCAGCATTTCAAAATAAGGATTGTCCCTCAGCTTCTCCTGATAGCTCATAAAAATACGCTTTTTATTTGCCACAAGCTCGTCAATCCGTTCAACCTGTGCCAAAATTAGCGCCGCCGTCACGTTGGAAATACGGTAGTTGTAGCCCACATCATCGGACCATAGATACTGAATGCCGTCGTTTCTGCAAAATGTCCCATAGTGCTTGGCGCGCTGGTAAAGGTCCTCATCATTGGTAACAAACATACCGCCCTCACCACCGACAGCAATTTTTGCCCCCTGGAAACTGAACGTACCGATGTCCCCAATAGTTCCCGTATGAGCACCGTGGTAAAATGTCCCCACAGATTGGCAGGCATCCTCTATCACAGCAAGGTGGCGCCTCCTGGCAATCTCCATAACAGCGTCCATATCGCAGGCGAATCCGCCAAAATGAACCAACATAATTGCCTTTGTTTTTGGTGTGATGAGCTGTTCTATTTGGTTGGGGTCAATGCACAGCGTATCCGGCAGAACGTCGGCAAAAACACATTTCGCGCCTACGTAGGAAAGCGCATACGCTGTGGCGATATAACTCTGATCCGCCACAATGACTTCATCGTCAGGCCCTAATTGCAGCGCCAGCACCGCCAGATGCAGCGCGTGGGTTCCACAGTATGTGGCGATGGCGTATTTAGCCCCAACATACTCCGCAAACGCCTGCTCCAATTTCCTGATGTGCATATCATAGGTTTCATACCAACCGTTTACCACCGCGTCGTGGACATAGTCGATTTCCTTTTGCGTAATGAATGGTCCTGCAAGAGGAATTTTTTTCATAGCTTCCATACTCCTTTGTTAAAACCCATAAAACACAAACGATAAATGATGCATATAAGACCGCAGATATATCCCATACCCCGCCTCCAGCATCAGCTCCGGCACCTCCCAGAAGTCCCAAGTCTTGTGATACCCCGCAACCATCAGCTTCGGCTTCCAGCGGCGGATGGTTTCCTGCGCTCCCTTCAGTGCGGCCAGCTCCGAGCCCTCGATGTTCATCTTTATGACCGTGGCCTGCCGGCCGTCCAGCAGCCTGTCTATGGTGGTAGCCACCACCTGCATTCCGCCGTAGGGCGCGGCAAAGCTCCCCGGCCCATGGAGGGCATACAGCGGGATCGATCCCTCCCCGCTCCAGGCTGCGCAGGGAAACACTGCCGCCTTCCTCCGCAGTTCCTCCGGCAGTCCGGCCGCAAACTGCTCCAGCCGTCTATAGTTGGCCGGATCCGGCTCCAACCCGTAATAGGCCCCGATCCGGTTCCCGGTCAGCACCAACAGATCCCGCAGAGTCTGCCCATCAAACGCTCCGCAGTCCACGAAATACTCCTCCGAGGACGGCGTAAACAGCTCTTTGGGAAAATATTTCTCCTCCTGAGCCAGGGTGGGGATCCCCGGCCCCTCCCCAAACAGGCGGAACGTCAGAATGTTGGCGTAGATCTCCCGAGACTGCCTATCCACCAGCCGCTCATAGACCTGCTCAATCCGCCCCCGGTTTTCCCACAGGCAGTCCACATCCGGGCAGGAGGGCAGATTTCCCGTATTATCCCCCCGGAACAGAGCGAAGCACCGCCGCAGGGCGATATAGTCCACTACATTGGCGCAGCCGCACTGGTGGAGCCGCTGGTGCACCCCGCTGTGACCGCCCGCCCGCAGCGCCTCGTCGAAGCTGCGGCAGTAGGTCTGGCCGTCTGTGTTGATGCAGATGAGCACCAGAAGATTGGAGCCAAACCGCCCTGTCAGCTCCTGCGGGGAAACTACCTCCAGACCCATGCACACCGTGCCCCACTTTTCCGGCGCGCCATCGGCAAAGCACACGGGCTCAATGCTCGCCCGTCTCAGGGCCAGCAGCAGGGCAATTCCGCTGCTCCCCGCACCGTAGAGCACTACCCCATCATAATGCCCCAGGGCCAGCTTCAGCTCATCCACCGTCTGCTCCAGCCGGGGGCGCTCCCGCTCGAACCGGGCAAAGATCTCTCCAATCAAGCTGCTCATTTTCCGCCACTCCACCGCTTCCACATATCCGCCGCCGCCTTTTGAGGGGACAGGCCGAAGTAGTCCAACTGATAGTCCCGGGAACCGGTGAGCACGGCAAAGGAGTCGGGCACGCCGTACCGGTGGAACACCGCCGGACGCTGCCCGCGCTCCATCAGCAGCTCTGCCACGGCGCTGCCCAGGCCGCCGGTGACGCCGTGCTCCTCCATGGTGAACACTGCCCGGTGTCCGGCGGCGCAGGCCAAAACTGCCTCCTCGTCCAACGGCTGTACCCGGGGCACGCTGTACAGAGTCACTGAGCATCCCCGTTCCTCCAGCAGCTTTTGCGCCTGAACCGCTTCCCGCAGGATGGTTCCGCAGGCCAGGATCGCCAGATCTGTCCCATGGGCCAGGGGGATGGCCTTTTCCACCGGCTCGGCCACCGGTCCCTGGTGGATGGGCGCGTCCACGCTGCGGCCAATGCGGATATAGGCCGGGCGCTGCCGCCGATAGGCCGTCAGCATTACCGCCTCCATCTCCGCCGGGTCGGCAGGACAGTACACGTCGATATTGGGAAACGCCCGCATCATTGCGACATCCTGGAGGGCGTGATGGGTGGGCCCCGCCGTACCGTAGGCAAACCCGCCGCCCACCCCCACCAAGATCACCGGGTTCTCCTGATAGCATACGTCCAGCATGATCTGCTCCGCGCTACGCAGCGTCATAAAGGACACCACGTTATAGGCGAAGGGCTTCATTCCCGCCGCAGCCAATCCCGCGGCAAAGGATACAAAGCTCTGCTCCGCAATGCCCACATTCACAAAGCGCGGGCCGAACTCCGCCTCAAAGGGCTCCATCACAGAGAAACCGGTGTCCCCAATCACCAGCATGACCTTGGGATCCTCCCGGGCCAGGCGGGACATGGTTTGAACAAATGTGTTTCTCATCGGCTCAGCTCCTCCAGCGCCTGGGCAAGCTGCTCCTCATTGGGGGACTTGAAGTGCCACTCCAGACGATTTTCCATAAATGACACGCCCTTGCCCTTTACCGTATGGGCAATCACCGCTGTGGGTCGGGGATCCCCGTCCAGGCCCGCTCGGGAGAACAGCGCCTCCAGCGCGTCATAGTCATGGCCATCCACCTCCAAAGCATGGCAGCCAAAGGCCCGGAACTTTTCCGCCATATCCCCCATATTCAGCACCTGCTCATCGCTGCCGTAGGATTGCAGGCGGTTGCGATCCACGATCATCACCAGGTTGTTCAAGGCAAACCGGGCGGCAAACATGGCCGCCTCCCAGACACTGCCCTCGTTGCACTCCCCGTCTCCCATCAGCACGAACACACGACCGCCCTGCCCCTGGAGCCGTTTGGCATAGGCGATCCCCGTGCCCAGGTTGGCGCCATGGCCCAGGGAGCCGGCGGACATCTCCACCCCGGGAACTACAAACTTCCGTGTGTGGCCCGCGTAGTTTTCTCCGTCTGCCACATGGAGCTCCAGATCCTCCATAGGGATCAGCCCCGCATAGGCCAAAGTGGTGTAAAAGGTGGCAGCGATGTGTCCTTTACTCAGCAGAAATACGTTCCGATTTGGGTCATTCAGATTGTCCGGGGTCAGACCCAGAATCCGGGTATACAGCACCGCCAGAATGTCCGCTGACGAATAGCCGCCCCCGATGTGGGAATCCCGGGTGCGCATCAAGGTCTTTGCCACGTGCATCCGCACCGCCCGGGCAAATTCTTTGGGATCGTTGATCATTGTGGCCCTCTCCCCTCTCTGCGGTGAATTTCCTCTGCCGCGTCCAGCCCGCGGCTCACTGCTTCGTCCATGTTGTAGTAGCGAAAGTCCGCCAGCCGCCCCGCTCCGTAGAGATGAGGCACCCGCTCCAGCAGCTCCCGGTATGCCCGATGCTGTGCCTTGGAGCGCTCTGTCAGCACCACATAATACGGCTCGTCCCACGGGTCCTCCATGGGGCCGGGGTACTCGCTCACCAGCAGGGTTTTGTCCATCCCTGGCAGGTTGCCCGGCAGATGGCGGTAGTCCGTCCGCCGAGTCCACGGGATATCCAAATCCGGGTAGTACATGGCCAGACAGGGTAACCCCTCCCCGGACGCGCAGTATTCCAGGTCAAAGTGCAGCGTGCGGTAGGGCAGGGGCCCCGCCCGGTACCCAAACAGCCGGTCCAGCGCCCCGGTATACAGCACTGCGTCCCACTTTCGCCCGGTTTTCCAGACGATTTGTCCGTCTAAGACCTCCATCAGCGCGGACGCGTCCAGCTCGGTCAGCACCTCGATAGCAGGATGAGCCAGAATAGACTGAAACAGGGCGGCAAAGCCCTCCTCCGGCATAAACTGGAACTGTTCCGGACGGAATTCCTTCCGATTCTCCAAATAGACGGGGGCCCGGGCGATCACCTCCGGGGACAGCTCCTCCGGGCGCAGCCCCCACTGCTTCTGGTTATAGGGCGCACAGTCGCAGTCGTACAGACGCTGTCCTGCTTGCCGGAGCAGGGGATTAGATGCGTTCAGCAGCTCCAGAACGGTGACATGATCCCGGCCGCCCCACTCCCGTGCCAGGGCGTCCAGCACCCCGACGCCCTCCTCCGGCATCAGCCGCCGCAGAGTTTCTGGCTGGAAGGGCATGGGAAGGCTATTCCCCTGGATCCACACCCGCAGGGCGCACCGAAACGGAACCCACCGGGCGAAGGGAGCGAGGAACTCCCACACCCGCTCCCGGTCGGTAAAAAAGATGTGGGGGCCATAGACGTGGTACAGGATGCCGTTTTCATCCCGCCGGTCGTAGGCGTTGCCGCCGATATGGCTGCGGCGGTCGATCACCGTCACCTGCCAGCCGTACTGCGCCAGGCGGCGGGCGGCGGACGCCCCGCAGCAGCCCGCGCCAACAACCAGAGCCCTCATCTCTGCATCTCCTGAATCCGTTTAATGTACTGTGTCACCTGCTCCCGGCACAGTTGAGCTCCAGGGGTGCAGGTAAGCCCCGCCTGAAAAGCGGCAGCCTGGGCTAACGTCTCCTCCAATGTATACAAAGGACTCCAGCCCAGAAGTTCCCGGGCCTTGCTGCTGTCCAGGCGGAGTAATTCCGTCTCGCCGGAGTGTCCACCGGTACCCAGTTCACAGCTTGCGCCGGGGAAGTGGGATGCCAGCAGCTCCGCCACCCGCCCCACGGTCTGAAATCCGTCAGGGGCGGGGCCAAAGTTGAAGGACGCATCACCCGTTACTGTGCCCTCCGCCAGCGCTCGTCCCAACATCAGATACCCCCAGAGCACGTCCAGCACATACTGCCAGGGCCGGATGAAGTCGGGATTGCGCAGCTTTGCGGGCATACCCATAGAAAAGCAGTCCAGCAGATGAGGGATG
Organism: Oscillospiraceae bacterium; assembly: GCA_021771675.1. The sequence continues at coordinate 11,555 of JAETOP010000060.1, forward strand.
AGCCTGGTCTTATTGAAGTCTCCCCCGCCGATGGTGTTGCTGGCCCGGGCGGTGGCGATGGGCAGCTCCGGGAAGGAAAGGCGGTAACACTGGGCAGCCAGATCCTGGCACGCCTTGCTGGTGGAATAGGCCTCTGCCGCGCCGAAGGGGTCGTCCTCCCGGCAAGGCTTGCCCTTCAGCCCCTGGGCATAGCATTTGTCGCTGGTAATCACTACCGTGGGAATTCGGCGGCCGCTGCGGCGAACCGCTTCCAGCAGCCCCACCGTTCCCATGACATTGATCTCAAAAATATCCGCTGGGTACTCATGGGAACCGTCCAGGTAAGCGTGGGCAGCCAGGTGGACGATCAGATCAGGCTGGAATTGATTCAGCGTTCGCTCCAGCTCTGTACGACTTCGGATATCCCCCAGGATCTCGTCCCTCATAGGAGGCCGGGCCATTTCATACAGGCATCCGGGCCGGGGCGGGAGGGCATAGCCGAAAGGCTTAGCGCCCAAGGCGGACAGCAGCCAGCACAGCCAGGTCCCTTTGAAGCCGGTATGGCCGGTCACCAGCACTCGCTTGTTGTTATAACACACGTTTCGTTCCAGCGACTCCACCCCCCCGCTTTATTTAGGATTGCTTTCTCCACACATTGAATTTGCCCAGGGACAGCAGCACGCTCTTTGCCTCGTCCTCCTGCTGAATGCCCAAAAGAGAGACAAGTTTTTCAGCCGCAGATCTCCATGCATCATTGGTCAGGGAGATCGACTTCTCCAACGCCATTCCCTCTCTCTGGAGCACCGCAGTCAGTGCGCTGTCTGTGACAATACGCAGGCCAAGGCCCTCCGGGTCATGCAGAAACATGCCGTCCTCCGGCAGCTTCCCGGCCAGCGCCGTGCTCAGGTTGGACAGGCTGTAAAAATTCTCGTACTGGATGAGCAGCAGCCCACTGGATTTCAGTCGGCTGGTCGCCACGTGGAGTACGCCCCGCAGATCGGCACACCGGTCCAAATTGCCCCCCACGATGGCTATGTCATACCAGCCTTCCAGTGTCTGCTCTGCTTCCTGGAGCAGCCCGCTGCGGTGGAATAACCCCTCCATGTCCTCTAAGTACCGCCCGTCCTCGGTCAGGGCGTCCACCGTAATCTCATCGCACCCGCACGCCCTGAGACGGTTGGACAGAGCAAGTACACTCTCACCAAACATGGGATTCAGCGCCAAAATCCGAATAGAGCCAGAAGCGGACAGCGAAAAAGTGCCAAGCGCCGCACAAAGATCCATGCCCAGCGAGGCCCAGCCGTCCACGCCGTACTTTTGCCGGAACTGGGCCCGCCCCAGATCCATCACCTGGAACTGGCCCTCTCCGATGGTGGCAGATCCGTAATGGTGGACAAACACGTCCTTACAAAGCACTTGACGCCAGTTCATTCTCCGCAATACGCAACTAAAATCGTCGTCAGCAAACATATCGTAGCAAAAGAACGGATCTATCGCGAAGCTCATCTGTTTCAGCGTATCCGTGCGCATACAGGCCAGAATGGAGAACAGACGGGAACGGTCCTCCCATTTTCTGGGGTCGCAGTGGTTGTAACTTTCAGCAAAGGAGAACATCCCTTTGAGGTCATTCTTTGCATATGGTACAGAAATGGCCTGCAAATTGCTTGCCGAGTTGCATACAGGAACCGCCATGGCAATACGTGGGTCGCTCTCCATGCATCGCCAGAGGATCTCATCATAACGCGGTGTGACGATCACGTCGTTGCTGACGTATAGGAGATATTTTCCCTCCATGTAGCTGGACACCATGGTGAAAATCAGGTTTCCGGCGGCGGCGGAGCCCATGTTGTGGGGATAGTAGATCTTTTTCACATGAGGCAGTCCCTCGCACCAGGCGGTGGTTTCTGGATCGCTCCCATTGTCAAAGGTGATCAGCTCATAGCTGTGTCCTTTGGTATAGGTTTCGATGGCGTCCAGACATTCCTTGGTCATCTTCTGCTTGCCATAGAACAACACGACGATGGAGAAATCAAAGCGGTATCCTCTTGGCTCATTCCGTTTTGGGCTCTCCCGGATCTGACGGATGCGCTGCCGTTCCTGAGCATACCAGTCCTTTAAAGATTCGTCGGACACCGCGTGGAGTAAGAAAAATTCTGCATAACGCCGCCAGAACAAAAATAGCGGCGCAAAGGAACAGGTAAACTGTACCAATGCACGGTCGTCATGTTCCGCCTCCAGCAATTTGCGGATCCGTTCAACTGTCAGCGGCGCATTCAATCCAATCTCCTTCAGCTTATTCTTCAGCTTGATCTGAGGAGCAAGCTGTTCAATAGCGGACGCAATGGCGGTACACAACGTTTCCAAATCTCCCAAAAGGTATTGATTTGCTGCCAGTCCATGATCCTTTAAGTAGACAACTGCTTCCTCGCCGGTGTCAAACAGCTCAAATATCTGTGCGGCCAGCGCTTCACGCACGTGCTGATCCATCATTCATCCACCTTGCCTTAGTATAATTATCCGCCGCTGAGTCTTGCAACTATTGTAAATTCTCTGGGAACAGCGGCCAATCTGTTCCATACAGTACTCTTGTTCCATACCGCTCCGCCAAGCAGGTTCGGCGGACAGTTTCCGCGCTGCGCGTGGTAACATAATAATCTGCCCCTTGCATCAGGATACGCTCATCCAATGTAGCCCCTGCTTGCAGTGTGACACAGCTGTCTCGCGCTTCGTATTGTTCCAAAATCCTTTCCACACTTCGAATATTTTCCTGTGTGGAAAGTTTCTCCGGAATATATATCAAAAGTTCCGCATTAGGCCGGTCTTTTGAAAAATATTCCTCTAATATTTTGGGGTAAAGTGGGAAGGGCTCTCCTATGTCAATGGGAAAAAATATGGTACTGGAGCCGTGCCCCGTTAGGGGTGCGGCTCCAGTATCTTCCGCTTGCGGAAGATACTGTTTTACAAATTCTTCTACTGGCAAGGCAAAATCCTCTTTGCGCTGCCGCTGTGTGCCCTCGTCCCAATCCCACCAAGCGATTTTTTGCAGCGCTTCGATGATAGTTGCATCGAAGCGGTAGCGCAGAACCTGTGCGGGGTTCCCTCCTACAATGGCATAAGGGGGTACATCTTTGGTGACAACTGATTTTGCGGCAACAATACACCCATTGTGAAGGGTCACGCCGGGCATGATGGTTGCCCCTGAGCCGACCCAAACGTCATTTTGTATCACAATCGAACCACGTCGCCGCGTCTTCCGCTCTGTGTATCCATGCAAAATGCTTGTGGCGCTTTGCGCAACTGAGGAAAAATCATGGTCTTGATCAATCATAAGCAGCACATTATCAGCCAATGCTGTGCCTCTTCCAATTGCTATACAATGGCACCCAGTTTTAACACGAAAATTGATTCCAGAATGGATTTCAGCTTGCACAATATAGCTATCGCGGTCAATAGAAAGTAACGGGAACCCATTCAGTGGGCTTTCTCCAGCTGAAACGGTGACCTGCGTATAAGCTTTGATTCCCTCGGGTGGATTGACCGATATGCTTTGAATCATGTATCTGCCCCCTTATCGGTTTACAGCTCCTGCCACTCCGGAGAGAATTGCTTCCCAACCTGCAAAAAGGACTCCTGCTTATTCCAGTTGGCATAGGACGACTGGTAGCAGTTCCGGCAGGACATCGCCATGCGCTCACCATTGACCCGACTGCGGTGCTGCTGGTACTCCTCTGCGTTCCACATCTCCGCAAAGCTCTCGTACTGCTGGAATGGGAACAGCTTCTCCGCCGTGGACATGCAAGGCCGCACGAAACCGTCCGAGCCCAGGAAGAAGTCCCGCCATGCAGTATAACAGGTCTTGTGACACTGATCGCCGGCGGGATCCTCTCCCATCAGATGGGGCAGTTTCAGCGACACGCCGCATTTCAGCCCCATCTCCACCGCCGCCTGGAACACCTCCCGGGTTCGGGCCATCTTGTCGTAGAGCACCTCAGAGGCCATCCCTTCGTCAAAGGCTGTGAGGTACACCGCCTTCACCTCGTCCAGCCCCACCTCCCCGGCCAGCCGTACCAAGTCTGGCAGCTCGCCCAGATTCTGATCCATGGCGGTAAACACGAAGTTCATATAGGGAAACTCCAGTCCGCGGGCGGCCTTATACTCTGTGATAGCGGAAATATTTTTTAGAATTTTGTGGAAGTCCGCACCCCGGCGGATCTCCTCGTTGGTCTTGGCGCAGGCTCCATCCATGCTCACAGCAATGATGTCGGCCTCCGTGCGGAAAATGTCGTCGAACAGCTTGTCCAGCCGCATCCCGTTGGTACAGAAATATTTCCGCAGCCCCAGCCGGTGGGCCCAGTCCAGGAACTCCGCGAAGTGGGGGTGAACCGTGGGCTCCCCCCATCCCATGAGGGTGACTTCCTCCACCAAATGGGCCACAGGCTCAAAGTACTTCAGCCATTCCATCTGGAACCAGGTGGGCTGGAAGTCCGCGGAGTTGCGACCGCACATTTTGCAGTTCAGATTGCAGGCGTTGGTCAGCTCAAAGACAAACCGCCGGGGCATAGATTCCAGAATCAGGCTCCCCGCCAGCGCCTCCTCCTCGTTCTTTTTACTGTTTGCCATCCGCTCCGGTGTCAGCGGCCGGGTCAGGCGCAGATCCAATGTTTTCGCCCGCAAGAGCGTTGATTCTTTCATTTCTGTTCTCCTCTCAGCCACGGCGCCCAGGGCGCGCTTCCTGTGCTCCAGATTGCCTCCAACTGGCTGCGATCCCGCTGGGTGTCCATGCACTGCCAGAAGCCGCTGTGCTTGTAGATACCAAGTTCGCCGTCATGGGCCAGGGCCTCCATAGGGCCTTGCTCCATCACGCAGCTTTCCTCCGGGCTGAGGTACTCAAATACCCCAGGCTCCATTACCATAAAACCGCCGTTGATCCAGCCGCCGTCCTCCTTGGCCTTCTCCCGGAAGCCGGTGACGGTCTGGCCCTCCAGATCCAACACGCCGAACCGCCCCCCAGGCTGGATGCCGGTGAGGGTGGCGGTCTTGCCTGACGCCTTGTGCTGTTTCAGCAGGGCGTTCAGATCCACATCACTGACACCGTCGCCGTAGGTGAGCATAAAGGGCTCATTCCCAATGTACTTCTGTACCCGCTTTACCCGGGCGCCGGTCTGGGTGTTCAGCCCGGTGTCCACCAGGGTCACCCGCCAGGGTTCAGCAATGTTGGCATGGACAGTCATGCGGTTTTCCGCGGAAAAGTCGAAGGTAACGTCGGAGCGGTACAGGTAGTAGTCCGCAAAATATTCCTTGATGATGTGACCCTTGTAGCCGCAGCAGATGATAAAGTCATGGAAGCCAAAGCTGGAGTAGTACTTCATGATGTGCCATAGGATGGGCTGATCACCGATGGTAATCATGGGTTTGGGCTTCAGGTGGCTCTCCTCGCTGATACGGGTACCCAGGCCACCGGCCAGTATGACTACATTCATTGGACAAGCCCTCCCGTAATTGGAGCCTCTGCTCCCTCTATCAGATAGGCCACCTTTTGATACGCTTCGCTCTGCTTCAGCGCCGCTACCGCCGGATCATCCGGAGAGAAGCGGGCCAAAACCGAACGGATCTGCTCCGCCATGGTCTTCAGCTCCTGGGACGGGTCTTTGAGCGCCGGCGTATGGTCAATCAAAAATTCCGCCATGTCCTTTGCGCTCTCGCAGGCCTCCAGCCCCTCCCGCAGCAACCGCACATAACCCATGGTATTCCCGGTGTCCAGCGCCTCAAACGCCTGGGCGCAGTAAAAGCCGAAGCGATGCAGTGGCGGAAGCAAGAACAGGTTTTCCACCGTCAGCATTTCCCGGGCATAGCATAGCGGCAGATATGCCCTCTCCACCCTTGCAAAGGCCCGGGTCAGCAGCAGGCCGGTCTCCGCGTCAATTTCCTTCCAGGGGCACACCTTCAGCGCCGCCATGCACAGTCCTCGAGCCCAGCCAAGCCCCTGGGGGCTGTCCGGAAGCTCCGCCCGCGCCGTCTGCCCCACCAGGTCATAGAGCTCGTCCTGCTCCCGGGCGACGCCGCCCGCCAGAAGATCCATCTGCTCGATGGTCAGCGGATGGCCCTGAAGCGGGAAACGCGCCCCGCACCGCAGCCCGTGGTACAGTACGTGGGAAGGCAGGTTTTCCAGATTCTCTACCTTGCGCAGCAGTGCATCCAGCGCAGAGACTTCCTCAGTCTCCAACATTTCCGCAGCAATGCCCAGATCACAGCTATCCCCTAACGGCAGAAACACGGTATAAGCGTGGCGGATGGTGTCCGGCTCGCCCGCTTCATCCCGGATAAACTTCCCCTCAAACATCTCCGCGCCTACCTGGAGGAAGCTGGTTCGGCGCTCCTCTCCCCGCTCCTTGGTAGGGGTTGGCTGGGTGATCTCCTCCCAAAGCCGCAACAGAAGCGGCGCGGTGTCCAGGCTGTAATGGCTGTGAACATTGCACAGATTACGCACACAGTCCCCCGTCTGCTTGGCGTTCATCTCGCCGCCCTTCAGCGACTCCATCAGCCGCAGGCACTTTTCCGGTTGCTTCTCGTGGAGGTAGCCGGAGGCCAGCACCGTGGCCACGCTGAGCTTGCTGTGGGTCTCGGTTTTGTACAACGAGCTGGCCAGCAGCTCAGCCCTGCAGAACCTCCCAGCGTGGTAGTCCTCTACCCCCTGGAGATATTTTTCTCCCCAGTAAATGCTCTTAGCGTAGTCATCCTTATTCCAGTAAAATACAAAAGCCAAATAGGCGATCTCAACTCGGACGAAAATCGAACTTGGGAATATATCTTCTGCCGTTTGAAGCCACTCCTCCAATTCCGGTAGATTCTTCCCAACGGCATAGCGTACCGCATAGCGATAGATCACCGGGCCGAACAGCTCCCACTGAGGCCATTTTTTGCCCACCCCTGCCATAGCACGGCGCAGATAGTCCTCCTGCTCCGGCAAACCGTCCCCAGATTCGATGCACTGGGTCAGGACAATCAGATCATTCGGATCGTGTTCTATCCGTTCCCGCAGCAGTGCCATATTCCGCTCCTGCTTTCCCTGCTTCTTTCCCTCATCCTGATACACATACCCATCATGATGGAACACGGCGTCCTGGATCAGCATGGTGCGCAAGTCACCTTGGTAGGGCCAATGTTCATGGATAGCGCCCTCATACCGGATGCCGATGGACAAGCGCAGCAGGCGCACCGCCAGAAAGTCGGAATAGATTCCATCCGCGTCCAGCTGTGGCGTGCTGTAGTTACGGATAATCACCGAGGCAAAGTCAAACTTCTTGTCCGTGGTCAGGAATTTTACAACCCCCTCGATATTGGCATCCAGCCACTCGTCACAGTCGATGGTCATATACCACGTCCCGGAGCAACGGTCCATCACCGCGTTGCGGGCGGCAGCAAAGTCGTTAATCCAAGGGAAGTCAAACACAAGGTCGGCGTACCGCTCCGCCGCCTCCCGGCTCCCATCCGCAGCTCCGGTGTCGGCCATCACCAGCTCGCAGGGAATGGCGTCCCGCAAGGGCTGGAGGGACTTCAGACATCGCTCCAGGCAGCGGATCTCGTTTTTAAAAATAATGCCGATGGACAGCAAGGGCTTTGTCATGGTGAATCTCTCCTTTTCGCGCTGGGGCGCATGGGAAAACCGTCGGAGGCGGCTTTCCCGCACGTCTCATAAAGAAACGGGGGCGGGCAATGCCCGCCCCCGTTTTGTGCGTTGGGCTGTGTGTCTTTCGGGTCGTCGGCAGCTTCTTACTGCAGCAGCTGGAGAACGCCCTGAGGCACCTGGTTGGCCTGAGCCAGCATGGCCTGAGCAGACTGGATCAGGATGTTGTTCTTGGTGTACGCCATCATCTCCTCGGCCACATCCACGTCGCGGATGGTGGACTCGGCATCCTGGATGTTCTCGGTCATGACGGACAAGTTGTTGATGGTGTGATCCAAGCGGTTCTGGGTGGCGCCCAGAGTACCACGCACATCGGACACGGTGTTGATGGCCGCCTTGATAGCGTCCACCGCGGCCTGGGCGCTGGTCTGGTCGGCAATGCTGATGTCGGCGATGCCCAGGGAGGACACGTGCATATCCTGGAGGCTCACCTTCAGCTGGTTGAAGCTATCGGCGGTGTCGCCGATCTGCAAAGTCAGGCCCTTACCGGTACCGTTCTTGGCCGCCACCGTATAGGAAGTGAAGGTGCCCTCCTGGATCTGCTTCTGAATGCCGTCCTTGGTGGTCAAGTCGGCCCGACCGCCCTTGCCGTTGCCGTTGTAGTCGGCCTTCTCCTGGAAGGTCAGCTTGTGGTCAGCAGTCTGGCCCACGGTGAACATCTTGTTGTCCTCGGCGGCCACGGTCAGGCGGCTGAGAGCCTCGGACACGGCGTCACCGGTGCCGGCCTTGTTGCCGTCCAGAGTGCCGGTATCATTCACCAGATCGCTGATGTCCACAGCCTTGAAGTTGCCGCCGGCGGCCTTGACAGCGTCCAGAGTCTCCTGCTTGCTGGCAAACACGTAGGTGGTGTCGCCGATGGTAATGGCCTTGCCGTCCACAATATCAGCCGCGGTAAACACGGCGTTGGTCTTGGTGTTGGCCAGAATGGTGCCCGCCTTGGGCGCACCCTCGGTAATGACCTGGGTGGCCAGATTGACTGTGCCACTCTGGGTGCCGCCGCCTACCGTGACGTCAAAGTTGCCGGTGAAGCTACCCGCAGCAGTGGAGGCGTCCATGGCGGTGTCGGTCATCTCAAAGACCAGCTTGGAACCATCGGCTGTCACGCTGTAGCTCACGCCGCCGATCGCCATTTCTTTGCCGTCAAACAGCTTGGCCAAATCCGCACCGGACGCGCCGTTGGCTGCAGTGGCGGTAACCGCAACGCCGCCGACGGTGATAGTGGCGGTATAGGTGGTAGCAGTGCCGGCGGCAGTGAAGGAGATATTCTCCAGCTCCACAGAGAACTTGGTCTTCTGGGCCTGCTGGCCGTCCTTGTGCACAATGGTGTTGGTACCGGCCGTGCCAATGGCCGTGGTGCCCGTAGCCAGAATTGCCAGATCCTTGCCGCTGTTGACCTTATACTCCACCTTGTCGGCCTCCATGGAGCCGTCAAACAGCTTGATGCCGTTGAAGTTGGACGAGTCGGCAATACGGTTGATCTCGGAACGCAGCTGATCCAGCTCCTTCTGCATCTGGTTCCGATCGGTGGTGTCGTCATAAGTACCGTTGGCAGACTGAGTGGCCAGCTCCACCATACGGTTGAGCATATCGTGCACCTCAGTCAGAGCGCCCTCAGCGGTCTGCACCAGGGAGATGCCGTCCTTCGCGTTCTTCTGGGCGGTCTCCAGGCCGGTGATCTGGGCACGCATCTTCTCGGAAATGGCCAGACCGGCGGCGTCGTCACCGGCGCGGTTGATCTTGTAGCCAGAGGAGAGCTTCTCCAGGTTGGCCTTCATCGCGGAGACGTTGTTGGTGTAGTTCCGGTAGGCATTCATTGCCATGATATTATGCTGAATCCTCATTTTCTTTGATTCCTTTCAAATAAAAATTTTTTGGGGGGGCGAACGTCGCGCCTTCACTATTTCCATGCTCTGGCGCATTGGGTGGCACGCTGTTTCCCGGTATCCGGCCGGACTGCCGGAACACAGCGCAGGGACTTTATTTCAGCCAGCTCGTCAGCCGGATGAAATCAACTTTACTGGGGCTTGGCAGTGATCGGATCCACCAGCCCTTTGGGGCGCTGGCCCCCATTTCGCTCCCGCACCTCGCCCCGGAGGATGGCCAGCTCCTTGGGGGCCTTGATGGCCAGCCGGGCGGCGGTGCTGGAATCCGGGAACACCTGGATGACGATCTCCTCGCCGATGGTCAGGTACTCCCCTTCTTTCATCTGCAAAAACAGCATGGCAAACTCCTTTCGCCGGCATGGGCGCGCAGTCCGTTCGCGCCCGTTCAAAGCATAGTCATAATATTTTGGACAGCCCCAAGGGCTTTCGGATGTGCTGACACATCCTCTCGTTTCCCATTTTTCCCTTTGGAAACGCTGATCGAAAGGAAAACAAAGCTTTCCCCTTTGATCAACGCCTCCGGCATGGAATCACGGGCACAAACCGCTGTCCCGGGCGGCGTATCAGTCAAGCGCAGATCTGCGCTAAGCCTTTTCGTTTGATATTGCGGGCGGCGTTTACCTCTCTACTGTGCACCGCGCCGCACTTGGGGCAGACCCAGGTTTTCGCTCTCAGCGGAACCGCGTCCCCAACAAAGCCGCAGGCGGAACAGGTACGGGTGGTGGGCTGGTAGCGCCCCACCAGGATGAGAGGCTTGCCCTGCCGCTCCAGCTTGTACCGCAGGCACTCCCGGAACATCCCGAACCCGGCGTCTGGTACGCGGTCCAGCTTGATCTCTCGGGCCATCTCCCGCATGTCGTCGTCCCGCACACACACGGCGTTCCAACCGTTGGCTATCCGGCTGGATTCCTTGTGGATGAAGTCGCGCCGCTGGTTAGTGATGTGCTCGTGGAGCAGGCGGTATTTTTGCATCGCTTCCTGATAATTTTTGGAGCCTGGCTCCATCCGGTTCATCCGGTTCTGGAGCTTGGCCAGCTTTTCCTGGGACTGCTTTAGCCACCGGGGCGGGTCGGCCATCTCGCCATTGTCGGCCACATAGAAGTGGGCCAGAGAGTATTTCAGCCCTATTGTGGTTTCCATCGTAGGCGCCACCGGGTTCGGAGCCTCGCTGTCATACTCATAGAGGATGGAGCAGAAGTATTTTCCCGTCCGGGTCTTTTCCACAGTGATCCGCCGCAGCTTCCACCAGGCCTGGGGCCGGCGGGAGAACCTGGCCTTGACGATCCCCGCCTTGGTCATGCGGACGCCGTCCCTTGTGGTGTAGATGGTGGGACCGGACTCAAACACGTGGTTGCAAGCGGTAAAGGAGTCCTTGTCGGCCTTTTTCCGCTTGAAATTCGGGTGGCTGAAGATCTCCGGGCTCTTGAAAAACATTCGGAACGCCTGGGCCAGCTTGTTGTGCTCCTGGATGAGGGCCTGATTATCCACTTCCTTTAAAAACGGCGCTTCCTTTTTATACTTGGCCGGCGTGGGCAGGAAATGCTGGTCGGTCTCCAGGTAAAACCGCTGCTCGTCGGCCAACATCCGGTTCCAGATGTACCGGCAGCAGCCGAAGGTGTTTTCAAACAGCTCCGCCTGGGCCTCAGTGGGGTAGAGCCGGACTTTGAGGGTGGTGTACCGAACCGTTTTGCCGTCTGCGGCATCCCGCTTCTTCCACGCCACGCCCGTCCCGCTCCTTTCCCGTTCACGCAAAATCTATAAGTTCTGCGTGACTCGTTTTTACTGGCCTCACCCTCTATATCGGATGCTGTAGAGTCAAAATTAACCCCCCTTTTAAATTTTTTTGGCCGGTTCCCAAGCCACGCAAAACC
>JAETOP010000061.1 GCA_021771675.1 Oscillospiraceae bacterium
ATTCAGGCCGCTTCCAAAGTGCGCTCTTCTCAGGGCCTGCTCCTGCATATCTTTGGCCGCATTGCGTTCGCAATGTTTACCATTGCTTTTTGGAAAATTTAACCCTTGATTCGCATCTTATATCTCATATCCTATATCTTATATCTTTTCAGGAAGGGGGAGTGTCCATGCTGACCTATGAACTGAAAAAGGCCCCGGGGGTGCCTCTGTATGAGGCCCTCTATCGGTGCATCCGGCAGGACATTCTGGACGGCGCCCTGAAACCCGGGGAAAAGCTGCCCTCCAAGCGGGCTCTGGCTCAGCACCTGGAGCTGGGGAAAATCACCGTAGAGGCCGCTTACGCCCAGCTTCTGGATCAGGGCTACATCCGCTCTCAGGAGAAGGTGGGCTATTTTGTGGAGACGGTGGAGCGGCCCCTACCCTTAAGCGCTCCTGTTTCCGCTCCACAGCAGAGGGAGCCTGCCCAGCAGCCCCTGCTGGACCTCACCGCCAATGGCACCGGTCACTTTCCCTTCTCCGTATGGAGCCGCCTCCAGCGGGAGATCATTCTCGATTATGACCGGCAGCTCCTGCTTCCTCTGCCCAACCAGGGCATCCCGGAGCTGCGCAGGGCCATCGCCCATCACCTGGCCACCTTCCGGGGAATCACGGTGGACCCGGAGAACATCCTCATCGGCGCGGGCACCGACTTCCTGTACAATCTGCTCATCCAGCTTTTGGGCAGGGATAAAACCTACGCCGTGGAGGAGCCGGGCTACGGTAAAATTCAAAAAATCTACGATGCCAATGGGGTGAACCGAATCAGCGTCCCTATGGATGGCCTTGGGGTAATTCCGGAATCCCTTGGGGATGCCCAGGTGCTCCACATCTCCCCATCCCACCATTTCCCCACCGGTCTGGTCACCCCCCTGAGCCGCCGCCAGGAACTGCTCCGCTGGGCGGGGGACGCCAACTGGATCATCGAGGACGACTACGACTCCGAGTTCCGTTTTGCCTGTCACCCCCTGCCCGCCCTGCAAAGCATGGCTCCGGAGCGGGTGATCTACATCAATTCCTTTTCCAAGAGTCTGGCTCCTTCCATCCGCATCAGCTATGTGGTGCTGCCCCCCCGGCTGATGGAGCAGTTCCGCAGCCGCCTGGGCTTTTACGGCTGCACCGTGCCCAGCTTCGAGCAGCATACCCTGGCCCGGTTTCTCAGCGGAGGGCATTTTGAAAAGCACATCAACCGGATGCGCCGGTTTTACCAGAAACGCCGGAACCTGGTGGTGGATGCCCTGTCCCGGTGCGCCGCAGCGGACAAGCTCACCATCCTGGAGCAGGATGCAGGGCTCCATTTTCTGCTGCAGGTGGATACCCAGTGGTCGGATGACCGCCTGACTCGCTGGCTTCTGGAGCAGGGCATCCGGATTCAGGCGCTGAGCAGCTTTTACCACGACCGGCCTCCGGGGGATTTGCACTGCTTGGTGGTAAACTACTCCGGCCTGGAGGAAGCCCGTCTGGAAGAAGCCCTGGGCAGGCTGGAGGAAACCATAGTCCGTCTTCCTTAAACTTCCAATTCCCGCTTGCAATCGGAGGAAGTTACAATTATAATAAATGGTAATTATCGCAAGAAGGATGGGGGGACAGCGATGCGGCTCAGTCAGGCGGCCTACCGGGGGTGCTTGTTGGGAATGGCGGTGGGAGATGCCATGGGGTATCCCGTGGATTCTCTGCGCCTCTCCGAAATCCGGGAGAACTATGGCCCCAATGGTCTTTTGGGCTATGACCTGGCCAATGGCTATGCAGACGTGACCTCCTATACCCAGCTGGCCGCCTTCACCTGCAACGGTCTGCTCATCGCCCTGACCCGGGGACAGATGATGGGGAGAATGGCCCCGCTGGTAAAATATGTGGGGCTGTCCAGCCGGGAGTGGATGGCCTCCCAGCGTCCCTGGGGCAGACCGGAGCGCACTTTCTGCTGGCTCCTCCGCCGCCCGGACATCTGCCACCGCTACTGCATGGACACCCGGATGATGGACACCCTGGGTCGGGAGACCTTGGGCACCCTGGAGGCCCCGGTGAATCATTTCACCACCCCAGGCAGCCTGACCACCGCCATCGGCGTGGGACTGTTCTTCCATCCGGATCGGATGAAGCAGCCGGAGCTGGATCGGCTGGGGGCGGAGACGGTGGCCCTGACCCACGGGGGGCCCCTGGCCTTTCTCTCCGGGGCGGCCCTGGCCCATATGATCAGCCGGTCCCTGTATCAGCCCCAGCTTTCCCTGCGGCAGCTGACGCTGGAAACCGTGCAGATGCTCTGCACCCAGTTCGCCTCCCAGTACCCCGCTCAGTGCACGGAGCTCACTACCCTGCTCCGGCTGGCAGTGTCCATGGAAAGCGATGTGAGTCTCGCCACCTGGGACGTGATGGAGAAGCTCCACTGCGACAGCGCCGCCCAGGTACTTGCCGGAGCGATTTACGCCTGCATGGCCGGGGGTGAGGAATTCGACTCCTCCATGATTATCGCCGTGAATCATTCCGGCCGCAGCGCCGCCGTGGGGGCCGTTGCCGGCGCTCTGCTGGGTCTGCGCCAGGGGGAGATTGCCCTGCCGGATTTCTACCTGGAGTGTCTGGAACCCGCCGATACCCTCCGGGAGCTGGCCGACGACCTGTGGACCGGCTGCCCCATGGAATTGGGCAACCGCCTCTTCGACGCCGACTGGGACCACAAATACGTCCACGGCGGAAAATAAGTAAAATCCCGGTCAAAGCCAGGCTTTGACCGGGATTTTTTGATATAAAATTATCCTCTTGCGGCGTTCTGACCGGCAATCCGGCCATGGGTGCCCGCAAAGCCGATGGAGTTGCCGGCGCAGGGTGGAGGAAACCCTGGACCTGTGGGAGGACGAGCCGGAAACCATCCGCCCCCGGGGCGGCAAAACTTTCATTTTGACGGACAGCTTCTGCGAGGGAGCGGCGGAGTCCTTTGCTTTGCTGTCCAAAAAGGAGGGTCGGGCCAGGCTCATTGGCCGGGCCACCAGAGGCGCCCTGGACTACGCCGGAATAATCTCCGTCCGGCTCTCCGACACCATTACCTTCACCTACCCCATGAGCATCACCCGGGAGGCCCGGGACGGCCGGGGCTTCCAGGGAAAAGGCGTCCAGCCGGATGTGTACATCCCCTTCACTCCCGCCGAATGCACCGGGGATGTCATCCTCAATCACGCCATTCTTTAAGTCACATCAGTAGCGAGCTTCGCTTCTGGAGGAGAAGAAAGGTGTCCCGAAAATTTTTTGAAAAAATAAGAATTTCCCTTTCAATTTGTAGGTATCTATGATAAAATCAGTCATGGAAAGGTGTCGTGATTTTCCGAAAACGATTCTTTCGAAACAACGCTTGTAATGCAATTTACTGCGTTTTATGTCGATTTTCCGTATAAAATATAACTTCAAATCTTTTTGCAAGAATATCACATATGGCCAGAACATCTACAAAAGAAAATAAAAACATATATCATAAAACCAGAGAGACATTGCAACTGACAAGAGAACAAATGTCGTATACTTTTTCCACGGTATTACCCCCATGTATTCAGAATACGGCACGGATCTCCTTTTACAGTTATTTTACTGTACGTTCTTTTGTCTTGAAGACTGAACAATTCGTGGTTCAACGGAAGAGCCAATATCAATTTTTCGAGCGGGGTATAACCCCAAAGCCCTATTCGACGTATTGCCGCAGTTCCACTATACCACACCTGCCAATGTTGCTGCAACCTTATTCATTTCATTTATTGTGGTGCTGTACTAGCATGATTATTTTTCGGCACGCTGAAACTGCCTCACCTTTTACGGTGAGGCAGTTTTTGCGAAATCAATCTTTTTTCCGGAATCGGGCGAAAATAGCCTGGAGGACGATGAAGAAGCACAGCAGAATGGCAGTGACCACATTGGGCCAGGCGGAGCTGAGCTTGCCGTTGGTCTTCACCAAGCTGGAGATGGTGCCGTTGATCAGCACGCCGAAGAAGGAGCCGATCACATTTCCCACGCCGCCGGTGAGCAGGGTACCGCCAATGACGGCGGAGGAAATGGCATCCATTTCCAGGCCCAGGGCCTGCCGGGTAGTGCCGCACATGGTGTTGAGCACATAGCAGATGGCGCCGATGGAGGTGAGGAGGGAGCACATCACATGGGCCTTGAACCGGGTCTTCTTCACATCCAGGCCCATCAGGGCGGCGCTCTGCTGGTTGCCGCCCACGGCGTAGAGGCTGCGGCCAAACCTGGTGTAGCGCAGAATCAGGAAGGTGGCGATCAGCACCACAATGGCGATGATCACATAAATGGACACGTTGGGAACCATGAGCTTGCCCTTTTTGTTCAGGTAAGCGCCGATCTGGAAGGGCATGTTGAACTTCATGGTGGACAGCTTCGTCATCAGCGCACTCTTGGTGACGGACACCTGCTGGGTGGAGATCACCGCCGTCATGCCCCGGGCAAAGAACATACCCGCCATGGTGACGATGAAGGGCTGGATTTCCAGATACCCGATGAAATAGCCCTGAACCATGCCGAACACCAGGCCGATGAGGAGCATCAGCGGCAGCAGTACCAGTGCGGGCAGCCCCCACTTCTCCACACCCACGGCCATGAACATGCACTCCATGGCAATCAGAGCGCCCACGGAGATGTCGATTCCGCCGGTAATCATCACCGCCGTCATGCCGCAGACCACGCAGATCAGACCGGCGTTATTTTTCAGAATGTCCAGAAACACCTGAAGCTTGGTAAATCCCTTATCCGCATAGGCAATGCAGCCGGAGGCATACATCACCACAAACAGCCCAATGGTGAGCATCAGCAGGATGGAATTACTATTCATCTTTTTCTTTGTCATGACGCATGTACCTCCTTGCCGGACTCCAGCTGCTTGGCAGCCCCACGCTTTTTCATGTAGGCCTTCACCACCGGAGACTGGATGGTCACAATGGCGATGACGATGATGGCCTTGAACACCGGGGCCTGGGCGGAGGAAACGCCCAGCGCATACAGCGTGGTGGTGATGGCTTGGATGGTATAGGCGCCGATGATGGAGCCGGACAGCCGGAATTTGCCGCCGCCCAGGCTGTTGCCGCCCAGAGCTACCGCCAAAATGGCGTCCATCTCAAGGTTCAATCCGATGTTGTTGGTATCAGCGGAGTAGATGCGGCTGGTGGCCACGATGCCTGCGATGCCCGCAAACAATCCGCAGACCACGTAGCACAGGAAGATGATGGCCGCAGACTTATAGCCGGAGATTCTGGCCGCATCCTTGTTGATGCCCACCGCCTGGACGTAGGTGCCCATGGCGGTGTATTTCAGCACCAGAGCAGTGACCAGCACACAGCAGGCGGTAATCAGCATGGGGGTGGGGAAAATCCAGGTGTAACCGCCGAACATCTTGAAGCTCTCCACGTTCACGTAGACAATGGCGCTGTTGCACAGCAGCAGCCCGATGGCCCGTCCGGCGGAGAAGAGAATTAAGGTAGCAACCATTGGCTGAATTTTCAGGAATGCCACCAGCATTCCGTTGAAGGCGCCGCACAGGCACGCCACCAGGATGCCCGCCAGCACGCCCACCCACAAAGGAACGGCATAGCTGTTGACGTTCACGTTGCCGAAGCCCGCCAGCAGCACACAGCACACGCCGCCTGCCAGGGACATGACGGAACCCACGGAAATATCCGTACCGGCGGAGGCGGAGACCACCAGGGTCATGCCGATGGCCAGGATGGCCGCCTCGCTGCCTCGGTTGAGAATGTCGATCAGCCGGCCGTAGAGGATGCCCTGATTGTTGATGGAAATGGTGAAGAAATTATAGAACGGGTTCCCATGGGCCACATCATAGACAATGTTGATGAGCATCACCAGCATCATGGAGAACAGCGGGAGAAACAGCTGTTTCTGGGTGAGTTTCTTTAATTTTGTCATGGGTTTATCCCTCCGCAATGGTCTTCATGACCAGTTCCTGGGTCATTTCGCCGCTGAGCTCGCCCACCTTGGCCCCGTCCCGCAGAACAGCCAGGCGGTTGCAGGTCCGAAGCATCTCTTCAATCTCCGAGGAGATGAACAGAACACCCTTGCCCTCCTGGGCCAGCTTGATTACCAGCTTCTGGATTTCCGTCTTGGTGCCCACATCGATGCCCCGGGTGGGCTCGTCCAGAATCAGAAAATCCGGGTCGGTGGCCAGCCACCGGGCGATGATAACCTTCTGCTGATTGCCGCCGGAGAGCTGCTTCACGGGAGTTTCCCGGCTGGCAGTTTTGATTTGCAGCAACTCGATGAAGTGGTCAGCGATCTCCTCCTGCTCCTTCATGGGAATCAGCTTGGTCATGCCCCGGCGGGCCTGCATGGCCAGGATGATGTTCTCCCGGACGCTGAGGTCGCCGATGATTCCCTCGGCCTTCCGGTCGTCGGGGAGCATTCCCATGCCCAGATTCATGGCGTCGATGGGATGCTTGATATGCACTTGCTGGCCCTTGACCCGGAGGGTGCCGGTCTGAGCCCTGTCCGCACCGTAGATGGCCCGGGCCAGCTCACTGCGGCCGGAGCCCAGCAGTCCGGTGAGGCCGATGACCTCACCCCGGGAGAGCTTCAGATCAAAGGGCTTGATCTTTCCGGCATGGCTCAGGCCCTGGGCATCGATCAGACATTCGCTGCCCACGTGAAGGCCGCCCTCAGGCTTGATGGAGGCCAGATCGTCGAAGTCCTTGCCCATCATGGCCGCAATCAGCTTCACCCGGGGCAGCTCGGCAATGGGGTACTCCCCCACCAGCTGGCCGTTGCGCAGCACGGTAATCCGGTCGCACACGGCGTAGACCTGCTCCAAAAAGTGGGTGACGAAGATGATGCCCACGCCCCGGTCCCGGAGCTGACGCATCAGATTAAAGAGCTTCTCCACCTCGGTATCGTCCAGGGAGGAGGTTGGCTCGTCCAAAATCAGCACCTTGCAGTCCATATCCACCGCCCGGGCGATGGCGATCATCTGCTGCAGCGCCAGAGAATATTCGTCCAAATTCCGGGTGACATCCACCGGAAGATTCATTTCATTCATCAGCTTCTGCGCCCGTTTTACCATTTCTTTTCGGTTGACGGTATGCAGCCTGGTCATCGGCTCCCGGCCGATAAAGAGGTTCTCCGCCACGCTCAGGTTGGGGCAGAGGTTTACCTCCTGATACACCGTGGAGATGCCCCGCTTCTGGGCCTCCAGGGTGTTGCGGTTCTTGACGGCCTCACCAATGCCGTCAATGTGAATTTCACCGGACTCAAAATTGTTGACGCCGGTGAGGCATTTAATCAACGTGGATTTCCCAGCGCCGTTTTCGCCCATCAGTGCGTGAATTTCCCCTCTGCGCAGGGTGAAATCCACGTGATCCAGCGCCTTCACGCCGGGGAAGGTCATCGTGATGCCTCGCATCGTCAGAACAACCTGATTCTCCATCCACTTTCCACGTCCTTTCTGATGTATGAGAAATATTCCAAAGGTTCCTGTGCCCGAATCGCCATGGGGGAAAGATGACCTGCTCTCCGCTGGGCACTCCATAAACAGCAGCTCCATACAAACACCGAAAGGAAGAGGCCGCAGCGGCCCCTTCCCTTTCAGTGGTTAACCAAAAATCTTAGTAAGCACGGCCGTCCAGGATTTCCTGAGTCATGGTCTTCGCCAGCTCGGAGGTGATGCCAGGAGCCACGAAAGCTTCATCGGGAACGATGGTCACGTCGGGAATCTCTTCACCGGCCTGAATCTTGGCGATGATGTCCAGAACGCCGGCAGCCTGCAGGGGGTTGCACTCCACGTTGCAGTTGATCTTGCCGGCCAGGGTGCGGGTCAGGCCTTCCTTGGTGGCGTCGAAGGAGATGATGATGACGTCGCCGCCCTCGCCGTAGGTAACGCCGGCAGCGTCCATGGCATCCATAGCGCCGTAGGCTTCGTTATCGTTCTGGCAGATCACAACGTTGAACTGACCAGCGTAGGACTTCAGGTAGGACTCCATAACCTCCTGGCCGCCAGCCTGGGTGAAGTCACCGCTCTGGCTGTCCAGGATCTTCCACTCCTTGTGCTCTTCGGCGATCTTGTTGAAGCCATTGGTACGGCCCAGGGTGGCGGAGGCGCCCACGGAGCCCTCGATCACCAGGATGTTGGCTTCCTTGCCGTCCAGGTACTCAGCCAGCCACAATCCGGCGGTTTCGCCTTCCAGAGCGGTGTCGGTGCCCAGGAACGTGGTGTACAGAGCGGGGTCGGCGGAAACGGTACGGTCAGCGATGATCACGGGGATACCGGCATCCTGAGCTTCCTGCAGGACGACTTCCCAGCCGGCTTCCTGCACGGGGCAGATGACGATGTAGTCAACATCCTGCTGGATGAAGCTGCGGACAGCTTCCATCTGAGCTGCGTGGTCGTTGTCGGCGTCCACAAAAATCAGGTCGTAGCCGTTCTCGGCGGTAAAGGTGGTCTGGTAGTCATTGGTGTTGGCGGCACGCCAGTCGGACTCATGGCCAACCTGGGCGAAACCGATGACGATGTTGTCCGCAGCCATGGCGGGGGCGCACAGGGCGACAGCGATCAGCAGCGCCAGCATACAAGCGAGCAGTTTCTTCATGGGGAATACCTCTTTCCTTGAATTTTGATTTGCCCACACAGCTGTGGGCCTCTGCCAATATAAAAGCATAAATTATTCCTTCCGTCAACGGAATGTAGACCCCAAAAAGCAAAACCGTTATTCTGAATAAATACTAATTTTGAAAAAGCAAACAAAAAGCAATACAAATTTTCTCCCATCCTGTCAATTGACACAAATCCTTTGAATATTTTATGATATGAATACTGAAATTTTAGGATTTGACCATTCCTCCCCCATTTTTCCCGGAATTCAATCTGCTGTGTCCCGGGAAAAAAGGTTCGTTTTTTTATTTTACTTTCCAAATGACAGGTATTTTTTCATATTCTTTTTGGATTATTTTCACAAGAACGCCTGAGAAAAAACATCGGATTTGAAATATTTCTACAAAGAGTCATTGTCTGGGAAGGGGGCCGGAACATGCCGGCAAAATATCTCATCATCGCCCGGGAGCTGGAGCAGCAGCTGCGCCGGGGCCAGGGCGAGAAGCTCCCCACCGAATCTTTCCTGTGCCGGGAGTTTGGTGTCAGCCGCCAGACCGTCCGCTCCGCCCTTGGGATTTTGGAGGAAAAGGGGCTGATTTTCCGCCGCCAGGGCAGCGGCTCCTATCCCACCCAGGCCGCCCTGGGCGCCAGCCGTCAGATTGCGGTGGTGCTGGCGGACAAGGCGGAATACCTTTCCCCCGCCCTGCTCCGGGACATGGGCAGGGCCGCTTCCCAGGCGGGGTGCTCTCTTACCTGTCTGGAAACCGGAGGCAGCCGGGAACGGGAGGCCGAAGCGCTTGCCATGCTTCTACGTCAAAGTCCGGCGGGCATCATCCTGGAGCCCATCACCGATGTGCTGGGCTGCTTTCAGGAGGAGCTGCTGCACAGGATTCAATCTTCCGGCATTCCCCTGGTCTATCTGGGCGGCCGCTACGGCACGGAGGCCCCGGCGGTGCTGCCGGAGGACGGTCAGGGGGCAGGGCTGCTCCTGTCCCGCCTGTCCGCTGCCGGGCACAGCCGGGTGGCCGGGATTCTAAAATGGGATAATTCCCGGGGCATCAACCGGTTCCGGGAACTTTGCCGGGGAGCGAGGGAACTGAACCTTTGTTTTGAGGAGGAGAATTGTCTGTGGTATTCCCAGCAGGACAGGCTGAGGCTTTTGGAAGGAGACGAGGAGCTGTTCCGCCGGTTTCAGGAGCGCTTCCGTCAGGACTGCACCGCCGTGGTCTGCTTCAATGACGAGATCGGCTACCGGCTGCAGCGCTATCTGCGAAGCATCCACGCTCCCATGAGCGTGCTGAGCTTCGAGGGTAGTTACCTGGCTCTGTCCCGGGATGCCGCCCTCACCACCCTGACCCCAGCCGAAGAGCACCCCGGCGCCGCCGCCGTCCGGCTGATTCTGAGCCAAATGAACGGGCAGCCGCCCCAGGACATTCTCCTGCCCTGGCGGCTGTACACCCGAAAAAGCGGATAAGCCTCCACCAGGTTCCCATTTTTGCAATGCCCACATCATTTTTGCTCCGCCAGCAAATAAATTGGTGTTTGGCGCACTGGCGCGGCAGCGCCCAAGGCTCCCTTGTGTAAAGGGAGCTGGCACGGCGAAGCCGTGACTGAGGGATTGTACAGCAGGCACCCGATATTGGTACAATCCAATGTGGGGAGGTGCGCCTCCGCTCATTGCCAAAGACAGAATTGTCTTTTCCGTTTTCCAAAGACCGGGTGCTCCCCGACCCCTGCGGGGGGCCTTCCTTTCTTGTTTCGGCAAGAAAGGAAGCAAAGAAGCCGACCGGGGAGGCGCTGAGTTGCTTGCTCCCGCAAGCAAAGCCGCCCTCCCCAGGCCCTTTCCGGCGCGCTCTTGGGAACAAAGAGAAAGCTTTCAGAATAATTTACCGCAAAAACGTTACCGGGCTGAGTTCGGGGGTAACGATGATAGACCAGCCCCGTGCGACATTGGGGTGAAGCGCCCTGCGCTTCAAATTACAATTTGTCTGCTTCCTGGCTAAAACCGATAAGCATATTGAATAATACTCCGTTACTAGACCAAAGGCAAACCCGGAATCGATTTGCCTCTGGTTTTTCCTATTTCTCCTCTATCGCTTCGGCAGCGCAGCATGGGCCGTTCATGAGCGGGTCGATGATACTTCCCTTTAATATTTTCTTAATTGTTAATACACAGCGTTGACATATGTCAAAATTGTTGATATAAAAAGATTATATCGCTTCCGGCAAGTGTTGCGGGAATCGCACAAAACCGCCGGAGAAAATAAGGAGGATAACTATGAAAAAGACATTCAAAGTGATGCTTGTCATATCCATTGCGGTGGTTCTCCTCGGGGCGCTGCTGGCAGGATACTATTTTTTCAGTGCGCCGCCCCAAAAGGGAGACTTTTCCTTTCAGCTCCCGCCGGGCTACCGATACGATCAGGTCACAGACACAAGCTGCGCCATCATTGACGCGGACGGAACCGCCGTTGGGGGTATCCGCCTTACCGGCCTGAGGCCGAGGGACATCCGCCACCTGGACACCAGAGCTTTCAATACCTACATAAATGAAGTGGCCTACGGCTGTGAGTATTTCAGCTGGCATGCCGGCAGCTTCCTGCACCCCATCCAGCAGATGACCGTGTATGTGACCGACCCCGAGACTCAGGAAAAACAGGAGTATCCCCGTTACCTGTTTGTCAAGGATTTCGGTGTGTACGATCTGTGGTTTGACAGCAGCCTGATTTCCTCCGAAGCCATTTTGGAATTCGAGCCCATCGTTGAGGCAAAATAGCTTTACCAGATGGTAAAAGCTTCGCATTTTCCCTCGCTGTAAGAGGCAGCATGTCCCGCCTGCTGCCACGTTAGTCACTGGGCAAGGATACAACAAGACGCACAAAGTATACCAAACAGATACCTCTGATGGGAAGTGAAGGAATATTCCTGCATTTCAAGGGATTGGAGGTATGTCATCTACTTTAATGAATGAATCATATGAAAGGAACACCTGCTATGAAAAAACTGCTCAGCTTGACCTTATCATTTATTTTAATTATTTCTACATGTATCCCTGCTTTTGCGGAGGATACCGCGTATCATGAATCCCCCCGGGCGGCAGGGACAATCTCTGATTCCTATGTGGATGTTCCCGCAGCCCAGTCTGACGCAGCGGAGGAATCCGACGAGGATGTGGTGTATTACGGCATGAACCAAATAAATCCGGAGGATTTTCTGCGTTTGACGCCTGCCACCGTTAACAGAGTGGGAGAAGCCGATTCCGTTCGCCTCGAGTTTTCTGATGCGCTGGCGGGCAGCGTTTACAGCGACTTTATGGAGCATGCCGTTTCTGCTGGCTCCTCGGTCGATCTGTCGATCAGCGTGTGTGTCTGGAGCCCGGAATTTTACGACCTGGAAATCGGCATTTACAACCGAACCACCGGGGAAAACTGGTATGTGGTAAAATCCGGCGGAAGCATGATGGACTTTTCCCAGCGCTTCACCGACCTCAGCGACGGAACCTACAGCGTCTATCTTCGCAGCCGCGGCGCAAGCTCGCTGACCACAGGCTATCTGCTGTATCGCTTCTGACCGGTATTGCAGGAGGTGCGCAAAGCCGCAGAGGAAGCGGAAGAGTCAGGGCTTTCGTTCCAACTTGAGCAATAGCGTTTATTAACCAGCGGCAGGCCAGAAATTGGCCTGCCGCTGATTTTATAGCGTTTCCAGCACATCCTCCGGCCGGGCGCACTGGATCTTGTAACGCTGGCGCAATTCTTCGGCGGCGGAGGCCATGAGATAGGGGCGGCCCACCATGTCCAGCATGGGAACATCGTTGTAATTGTCGCCGAAGGCCATCACGTCCCCGGCGTCGATGTTCAGGGCCCGGCACAGGGCCCGGATGCCCGTCCCCTTGTCCGACAGGGTGAAGTCCAGCCAGCACTTCCCCGCCACCGCCACCTGGAAGCTGCTGCGCCATTTGGGGGCCAAAACAGGCTCGATTGCCCCGGTTCCAAAGCGGCAGTAGGCGGAAATTTTCACGAATTCCTCGCTGATCTGCTCCGGGGAGCTCACGCAAACGGTGTTGTTGCCCAGAAAATACCGGATCAGGTCAATATAGTCCTCCGCCTTGGGGCACAGATAGCTGGTGTTTGCCCCGGAAATCAGGATTTCGCACTCCGGCACGGCCAGAATATCCCGGCACAGCTCCAGAGAGAGCTCCCGGTCGATGACGGTTTTGGACAGCAGCTTCTCCCCGGGGCCGTAGACCACCGCCCCGTTTTCGCAGATGAAATACAGCTCCTCCGCCACCGGGGCAAAGAGCCGCCTCAGGCTGCTGTACTGCCTCCCGCTGGCGGCGCAGACCGCCACCCCCTGGGCCATCAAGCGCCGGGCCTGGGCAAAAAAACGCTCACTGATGGCGGTTTCCCCGTTTTGCAGCAGAGTTCCGTCAATGTCGCTGGCAATGAGTTTTATCATAAAAAACCTCTTATCGGCTGGTGATCTGGTATTCCGAAGGGGAGATACCGGTGTACTTCTTAAAGGTAGTGGAGAAATGGGCGATGTCCCGGTAGCCCACCTGCTCGGCCACCTCGTAAACCTTTACCCGGCAGTCCTTCAATAGCTCCATGGCCTTGTGAACCCGGCAGCGGGTGATGTAATTCAGAATGGTGTAGTCCGTCTCCTTTTTGAAGGTATGGCTGAGATACCCCTCGCTGATGTTCAGACTCTGGGCCACGGTGCCCACAGAGATTTCCGGGTCGCTGTAGTGCTTGCTGATGTAGGCCATGGCCTCCAGCACATATTTGCTCTTGTCCCCCTTCCGGGGGCCGTCCATGACCTCGGTGGAAGGGCCCTCCATACGGGAGCGCAGGTGGTTAACGGCCTTCTCCAGCTCCCCATCGTGGAAGGGCTTGAGCAGATAGTCCACCGCCCCCAGCCGCAGGGCGCTCTGGGCATAGCTGAAATCGTCATAGGCGGTGAGGATGATGACATAGGCATTGCAGCCCTGGCAGCGGAGGGTGCGGAGCATCTCGATTCCGTCCATTTTGGGCATTTTCAAATCGGTGATAATCAGGGTGGGTTCTAGGCGCTTCGCCGCCTCCAGACCCTCAATGCCGTTGCTGGCCTCCCCCACCACCACACAGTCCAGGGCGGCCCAGTCCACCGTGAGCACGATGCCCTTGCGGATCATCTCCTCATCCTCTACGATCAGCACCTTCAGCATTGCGTTTCCTCCTCTTCATATCGGACAGGCAGGGACGCCGTAACGGAGGCGCCCACGCCCCCCTCCCCCGGTTCCAGGAGCAGGCCGTATTCCTCCCCGAAATTCCGACGTAAAATCATATCCACATTATATAATCCCAGATGCCCTTTTGCAAGGCCTTTGTCCCGTCGATAGGGGTTGCCCAGCATCTCCGGGGGGAAGCCCCTGCCGTTGTCCGTCACGGTGATGCGGAGGATGCCCGCCGCCTCCGCCGCCCGAACCCGGATGGCGCTGCCGGAGATGCCGCTCACCCCATGGAGGATGGCATTTTCCACAAGGGGCTGCAAAATCATCTTGGGAACCATGCAGTCATAGAGCTCCTCCGGGATCTCCTCCCGAAAGGCAAAGTCGTCGCTGAGTCGGATTTTCTGAATCTCAATATACCGTTCCAGAATTTCCATCTCCCGGTACAGCGGCACAAATTCCTCGGCGGAAATGCAAAACCGCAGAATATCCGCCAGATTGGTGGACATCACCGCCACCTGGGGCACCTTGTTGATCTTGCTGATCCACTTCATGGTGTCCAGGGTGTTGCACAGAAAATGGGGATTCAGCTGGGCCTGGAGCATCCGAATCTGGGCCTCGTTCAGCTCCTGTTGATTGGTCAGCAGCTCCTCCCGGTTGGATTTCAGCGCCAGCACCATCTGATTGAACCGGGCCGCCAGCTGGCCGAATTCGTCGCTCCGATCCACCGGGAGCTGTGTTTCCAGATCCGCCTGCTGCAATTTGTCGAAGGCGGACATCAACCGGCGAAGGGGGGAAGTGATCTGGCGGCTGATGGGCAGGCCCACCAATACGGAAATCAGCACGCAAAACAGCATACAGATCAGGCTCACCGTGTACAGCAGCCGCACCGTCCGGGCTGTGAACATCCTGGGCTGACGGAGCACCAGATAAAGACTCGTGGGCTCGTGCTGAGCGATGGTATATATGTAGTCCCCATCCTCCGGCCCCCGGCCCTCCAAAAGCTGCTGGCGCAGAGCGGGGGCCAGCGTCTCATTCAGATAGGACTGGGAGCTGTAGATGGGACGAAAAAACCGGCTGAGGATGAGCACATCGCTCTGGGAATATTTTCCATCCAGAATGCTGTGGAATCCGGCAAGGTACAGCCGCATCACCAGAAACCCGCAGCATCCGCCCTGGGCACGCAGCTGTACCGCCCCCATGAGCAGGGGTACGCCGGTATCCGAGGGGTCTTCGCTGGCATAGTAGACCGGCTGTCCCTGCGCCTGGGCCGCACCGTAGAGCACCCCCCAGTCCGTAGGCAGACTGGCGGACACGGTCCCCCGGGTGGAGTAGCGGCACACACCGGCGCTGTCATACAGGTCGAACACGGCCAGATTTCGGAAGGTGTCCGTAGCATCGAAGAGAAAGCCGTTCATTTGCAGACGGTTTCCGGTGCCCGATGCCAGACCGTGGATGACCGTCTCCGAATCCTGGAGGGACTGGGCGGAGGCGGTGAGGGCCTGGCTGATAAAATCCATGCTCTGAATCAGGGCAGCAGTCTGCTCCGCCCCGTCCTCCCGGGTCTTGCTGTCCAGCTGGAGCCGGGTGACCTGGGTCATCAGTGCGGTGCAGATAGACAACGGAATCAGAGAGCACAGCAGCATGGCGGCAAAGAGCCGGTTACGGAAGGAGTTTTTGAACATCCCCAATCAGCCCTCCTTCACAGCTTTTTCCCATTTTTCCAGGATTTCCTCCCGATTTTCCGACGCCCACCGGGGGTCATAGGAAACCAGGGCCAGCTCCTCCAGGGCGGGCAGGGAGTCCGGCACCGTCACATCCTCCCGGACGGAGCGGCGGAAAAACTGGCTGCCCAGCAGCTGCTGCACCTCCCGGCTGAGGGTGAAGTCCAGGAAAGCCCGGGCGTTTTCCGGATGGGGCGCCCTGGCAACCACAGCAGTGCCGTCGGGCACACAGCTGGTGCCCTCCTTGGGATAGACCAGCCCTAAGTTGCTTCCGGCAGCGATCCGTTGAAGGGCAGTTTCCTCCAGGGTGATACCCACCAATGCTTCCCCATCCGCCACCGCTGTGAGCACCTCGCCGGAGGCGTCCAGCTGGCAGCCGGCGAGATTCTCGGCCAGGGCAGTCAGGGTATCCTCCCCACAGGCCCTCAGCACCGTCACCACAGCGGTGAAGGAGGAGGCGGATCTGGTGGGGCTGGCGAAGGCGATCTTCCCCCGGAATTCCGGCCGGGTCAGGTCCTCCCAGCCGGTGAGCCGAGCCGGGTCAACCAGCTTGGGGTTGTAAATCAGCACCAAGGGTAGGGCGGAAAAGGGCGTCCAGTCGTCCTCCGGCTGGCGGAAATCCTGGGAGATGGTCCCCCACTGCTGGCAGCGGAGGGCCTGAAACAGATGGCGATAGCTCTCCAGGCTCTCCACGCCACCGCCAAACATCACATCCGCCTTTGGGGCTGTCTGCTCCGCTTCCAGACGCTCCAACAGCTCATAGCTGCCCCCGGTGACCAGTTCCACCCAGATTCCCGTCCGCTCTTCAAATTCCCGAATAATAGGCCGGTATACCGCCTCCTTGTGGGAGGTGTAGACCACCAGGCGGCTTTCCGGAATGGTCTCGGTTTCCGCCGGTGTCTTTGCGCAGCCGGTCAGCAGCAGGAGAAGACATAATACCAGTATCTTTTTCATAAGCGCCCACCCCAAAAATATGTTTTTAGACAATGCAGCCATGGAAGATATAAGATATGAGATAATTAGGAGTTAGGAATTAGGAATTGAACAAACGGGCTTAAATCAGCTGGTTGGTAAATTGGTATTTGGCAGTGCGTTGAATGGTGGAAAGGAATGGTTTTTGAGCAAAGGCTCCCCTTACACAGGGGAGCCTTGGGCGCTCCCGCGCCACAGCAACCAACAACGTGCTGCAAAAGCGTTACCGGGCTTATAATGGGGTAACGATTACAGACCATCCCCGTGCGAAATTGGCTGCAGCGACTCGCCGCCAAATTACAATTTCCATTTCTAATTCCTAACTCCTAATTCCTAATTATCTTGTATCTTTTATCTCACATCTTCTCCCCTACCAAATCCTTGATGACCTCTCCGGCCAGAATCAGGCCGGCGGCGCCGGGGACGAAGGGGAGGGAGCCGGGAATCTGGCGTTTTCCTTCGCTGGCGGCCTCTTCCTGACCGGTGGGCTTCTGGGCCTCCTCCTGGGAGTAGACCACCTTCAGGTGCCGGATGCCCCGCTTGCCCAGCTCCTTGCGCATCACCCGGGCCAGGGGGCAGCAGCTGGTTTTGGAGATGTCCGCCACCTGAAAGGCGGCGGCATCCAGCTTGTTGCCGGTGCCCATGCAGCTGATGAGGGGAATCCCATCCTCTGCGGCCTGCTGAGCCAGGGTGAGCTTGGCAGTGACAGTGTCCATGGCGTCCACAAGATAGTCGTATTGTTTCAGATCAAACTGCCGGGCGGTATCCGGCAGGTAAAACACAGGGTAGGTTTTGACCTGACAGGCTGGATTGATGTCCGCCACCCGGAGCCGGGCCGCTTCCGTTTTCAGCATCCCCAAAGTGGAATGGGTGGCCAGAATCTGGCGGTTCAGGTTGGAGGGGCTGATGGTATCCTTGTCGATCAGGTCAAGCCCACCGATCCCGGCCCGGGCCAGGGCCTCCACCACATAGCCGCCCACGCCGCCCAGGCCGAATACCGCCACCCGGGCCTTGCCCAGCCGGGCCACTCCCTCCTCTCCCAGCAGCATGGCCGTTCGGGAAAATGCTTGCTCCATATTGAGTTCCTCCTTGCTGTAGGATGTAAAATGAGGAATTGATGTAGCCCGGTAAATTGTAATTTGGCGGGCAGGGCCCGCAGCCAATTTCGCCTCAGGCTGGTCGGTAATCGCTTTTTCCCTGACCCGCCCGGTGACGCTTTTGCGGTACGTCGTTGGTAGCTGTGGCGCGGAAGCGCCCAAGGCTCCCCTGTGTAAGGGGAGCTGGCAGGTTGTAAGCCGTGACTGAGGGACTGTGCAGTAAAATGTTACGTATTCACATGCAGTCGGGCGAAGAGGGAATACCTTTCCACATTGGACTTTAAGAGCGTTTCAGTGCCTGCTGTACGGTCCCCCAGTCAGCTTCGCTGACAGCCCCCCCTTACACAGAGGGGCCTTCCTCAGAAGCCGTTACCCATTACCATTCAACATTCTACCCAGAAAGCGTTACCGGGCTGGGCTCGGGGGTAACAATGACACACCATCCCCGTGCGACACTGGGGTGAAGCGCCCTGCGCTTCAAACACTAATTTGCCAGATAAAGCCGTTTTACTCAATTCCTAACTCTTAATTATCTCATATCCTATATCTCTATTTACTCCCCGTTATATCACATTCCGTCATGGATTGTCAATCCTTCCCCTGATAACGTGTTTACATTAAAAAATACTTTTACCCACAGGAGCGGGTGGTCAGCAAGATAATTCTAAATAATCTTAAAATTACTATTGACAATCATGTGACCATATGATATTATCATATCATCAAATCAAACAGGAGGTGTTAACAAATGTTCCTATCAACTGTGGTGCTGTGGGCCGTGCTGACGGTGGGCTTTCTTGTACTGGAGGGCTGCACCGTGGCCCTGGTCAGTCTGTGGTTCGCCCTGGGAAGCCTGGCGGCACTGGTGCTCTCGCTTCTGGGTGCAGCGTTTTGGCTCCAGGCGCTGATCTTCCTGGCGGTATCCTGCGGGCTTCTGGCGCTGCTCCGGCCCACGCTCCGCAAGTACGTAAAAATCACCAAAACCAATGTAGACAGCGTGCCGGGCACCCTGGGCCTGGTCACGGAGCCCATTGACAACGTAAATAGCCAGGGTCAGGTGAAGCTGGGGGCCATGACCTGGACCGCCCGCAGCACTTCCGGCGCATCCATCAGCGCCGGTACTCAGGTGGTGGTGGATCGGGTGGAGGGCGTGAAGGTGTTCGTCTCCCCCATCCGGGTTCCCTGTGAAAAATAACAAATAATTTTTGGAGGTAAGAAAATGATCTACGTATTTCTGGCAATTCTCGCAGTGATTATCCTGCTCATCATCCCCAACATCAAGGTTGTTCAGCAGTCCCGGGCCTACGTCATCGAGCGGCTGGGCGGCTTCCACTCCGTGTGGAGTGTGGGTATGCACTTCAAGGCGCCCTTCATCGACCGGATTGCCCGGAAGGTCAGCCTGAAGGAGCAGGTGCTGGACTATCCCCCCCAGCCCGTGATCACCAAGGACAACGTAACCATGCAGATCGATACCGTTGTCTATTTCCAGATTACCGACCCCAAGCTCTACTGCTATGGCGTGGAGCAGCCCATGATGGCCATGGAGACTCTCACCGCCACCACCCTGCGTAACATCATCGGCGATTTGGAGCTGGATCAGACCCTGACCTCCCGGGACGTGGTGAATACCAAGATGCGTGCCATCCTGGACGAGGCCACCGACCCCTGGGGCATCAAGGTCAACCGGGTGGAGCTGAAAAACATCCTGCCCCCCGCCGACATCCAGAACTCCATGGAGAAGCAGATGAAGGCCGAGCGTGACCGCCGCCAGTCCATCCTCCAGGCCGAGGGCCAGAAGAAGTCCGCCATCCTCATCGCCGAGGGCGAGAAGGAGTCCGCCATCCTGAAGGCCTCCGCCGAGAAGGAAGCGGCCATTCTGAGAGCCGAGGCCGAGAAGCAGGCTGCCATCCTGAAGGCCGACGGCGAGGCCCAGGCCATCCGCGCGGTGCAGAAGGCCCTGGCCGATTCCCTGGAAATGCTGAACGAAAAGGCTCCCAACGACAGCGTTTTGAAGCTGAAAGCTATCGAGGCCATGCAGAAGGTCGCCGACGGCCAGGCCACCAAGATCATCATTCCCAGCGAAATGCAGGGGCTGGTGGGCCTTGCCAACGGCATCGTGGAGGGAACCAAGAGGTAACCAATGGAGAAACGCTTTGTAAAAATTTATTCCGATGGGGTGATGACCACCACAGAAATCTGGGTGGACATCCAGACCGGTGTGAACTATCTCTTCCACACCTCCGGCTACGCAGGCGGGCTCACCCCCCTGCTGGACCGGGAGGGCAAGCCCGTCCTCTCCCGCCTGCCGGTGGATGACAGAGATTAACCCTTCGCCCATATGAAAATCCGCCCTTCCCGTCTCGGGAAGGGCGGACAATTTATTCTCTGATGAGAGCTTTAAACACCGGCAGGCTCCGCTGGATCATGTCGTAGCTGACGCAGTAGCAGATGCGGAAATATCCCGGGCAGCCGAAGCCGTCCCCGGGAACCAGGAGCAGGTCATGTTCCTTAGCCTTCTGGGAGAAGGCGTTGGCGTCTCCCCCGGGGGCCTTGACGAAGAGGTAGAAGGCCCCGTCGGGCTTTGCCATTTCATAGCCCATTTCGGTCAAACCCTCATACAGCGCCCGGCGGTTCCGGTCATAGGCCTGCAAATCCGGCCGCAGCTGGGCGCACCGAGCAATCACCTTCTGCCAGAGGCTGGGGGCGCACACGTGACCGCAGGCCCGGGCGGCTCCCGCCACGGCGGCGTAGAGCATCCGGCTGTCGGCGGCGGCCTGGGGAACATAGACGTAGCCAATCCGCTCCCCGGGCAGGGAAAGGGACTTGGAATAGGAGTAGCAGACGATGGTGTTTGGATAGATAGTGGGCACAAAGGGCACCTCCACCCCGTAGGCCAGCTCCCGGTAGGGTTCGTCGGAGATCAGGTAGATGGGATGGCCGTATTCCTGGCCCTTCCGGGTCAGCAGCTCCCCCAGGGCCTGTAAGGTCTGCCGGGTGTACACCACGCCGGAGGGATTGTTGGGGGAATTGATCAGCACCGCCTGGGTGTGCTCCGTGAGCATGG
The DNA here is from genome assembly GCA_021771675.1 of Oscillospiraceae bacterium. The sequence continues at coordinate 20,681 of JAETOP010000061.1, forward strand.
CCTCCACCGCCTCCAGTCTGATCTGGAAATCCGGCACATCCGGGGGCACCACCCGGAAGGTCAGGCCTGCCTCCTGGGCAAAGGGCTGATACTCCGGGAAATAGGGGGCGATGGCCAGCAGCTCTCCCCCCGGCACCGCCAACGCCCGGAACACCGCCACCAGCTCCGGAGCGGCGCCGCAGCCCAGGAAGAAATCCTCCGCCCGGCACCCAGCCTGGAAGCGTTCATTTAAGTCATCGGCAATGGCCTGACGGGCGGCCAAGTCCCCCACGGCACTGGTGTAGCCGTGAACCTGCAAGGTGGGGGTGTCCCGCAGAATCTGCCGCACGGCCTCGTCCACGGCGGCAGGAGTGGGGATGGAGGGATTGCCCAGGGAATAGTCGTAGACATTCTCCTCCCCCACGATTGCTGCCCGGGCCCTGCCATATTCAAACAAATCCCGGATGCAGGAGCGATTGGCTCCCAGCCGGTAAGCATTTTGGTTAACCATAATTCTTCTCTCCAACATAGGCGCCAGGAGCGGCGCATTGGTACAGCGGTGCTCGCCGGTCATAGGGCTGGGGGCGATAGGTGACGCTGCGGATGGGGCGGCGGGGCGGGCCGAACTTGGGGATGTAGCCGAACAGATTTACATAATTCAAAAGATCATTCCGCTCCGCTCCCATGGCCGCCATCACGTAGGCCGTGGCCAGAGCATCCTGATCCGCCCGGTGGGAATTGCGCACCTTGTCCTGCAAGTGGTAGGCCTCGATGGCATTGCAGAGCCGGTGGGGGTAGTCCCGCCGGTCCCGGTAGACGGTTAGCAAATCCAGCTTGTCCTTCCCCCTCAGGCACTCCGGGTCGCCATGGGCGGCAAAGAGGTGGAACAGAAAGCTCAGGTCAAAATGGGCGTTGTAGGCGGCCAGCAGGGTGTTGCCGGAGATTAGTTCGCCGATTTCCCGGCAGGCCTGTTCCCTGGGAATGCCCCGCCGGGCGATTTCCTCGGTGGTGATGCCGGTGAGCCGGGTGATCTCCGGGGGCACCCGCTTCCCGGGGGCCAGGAGCAGCAGCCGGTCATATTCTTCCAGCTCCACATTCCCCTGGGGGCAGCTCACCACCACGGCGGAGAACTGGATGATCTCGTCTCGTTCAAAGCTCAGCCCGGTGGTCTCGGTGTCAAAAATTAGGATCCGGTCGTACCGGTCAAGCAGGGGCCGCAAATGCTCCATTGGGGCCACTCTCCCTTCTCTCTTTCCAGACAGTATAGTTCATTTCCATCCAAAATGCAATCCCCTCAGCGAAGAGCGCTCCTCTTATAATAGAGCCGCCACATCCAGGGGGGGAATTTCTCCGGACGGAGGGTGAAAATCAGCCCCAGGGCGAAATAAATCATCCCCGCCAGGGAAAAAAACTGCAAAATGATGATATATACCCCCTGGCTGTTCCAGTAGCCCTGCACCCGATCCTCATAGGTCAGGACGGGGGTGCCGTCCGGGGCGGTGACGGTGTAGATGTCGTAGTTTTCCGGGAAAACCTGGGCCTCCACCTGATAGGTGCGCCCATCGCAGAGGGCCCCAGGGTCGGGAAACCATTGGTCGTAGCCCTCGAAGAAATCCAGGGTGAAGGGGTTGGAATTCTCCTCCCCATAGAGCCGGAGCTGGAGGCTGGTGCTCCGGTCTTTATGCTCCAGCCCATAGTCCTGGAAGCGGACGAAAAAAACTTCCAAATCCCTAGGCTTTGGCCAAGGCAGCTCTGTATAGACCGACAGAGTGAACAGCCCGGCACAGAGCACCGTTATCAGCCCAAAAATCACCACATACAGCCATGGCGTCTCCACCCGGATACTCGCCTCTTGCTGTTTCTTTTCCTTTTTCCGTTTCTTTCCCATGATGTGTTCCCTCCTTGCGGGTGATAAAACAATGTGGTCAATTTAGGGTTTCACTGTAGGGGAGGCTATTATGCCTCCCGCCGGGTACACTTTTGGGGTTACCCCGTTGAATGGTGAAGCGTGATGGCTTCTGAGGGAGGCTCCCCTGTGTAAGGGGAGCTGTCAGCGAAGCTGACTGAGGGACTGTCGCAGTACAATCTTACCTTTTCGCCTAACCTGGTGCGAATTCATAACATCTTACCGCACAGTCCCCCAGTCGTGCTGTTCGCACGACAGGAAAGCTGCGGCTTTCCCCGGTGGCGGCTCTGACAGTCCACTTACGCTGTCATTCACTACCGCCACTGCGCTTCGCTTACCCCTTACACA
>JAETOP010000062.1 GCA_021771675.1 Oscillospiraceae bacterium
CTGGCTCCATTCAACGGGGCACTCAAAAACCATCACTTGGCGGGCGCAAAAACGTTACCGGGCGGATAGTGGGGTAACGAATGGGAACCATCCCCGTGCGGCATTGGGGTGAAGCGTCCTGCGCTTCAAATTACAATTTTCCGAGCTGGGTTGATCTAAACAACAAAAAAGGAAGCACATCTTCACCGGTTTTCCGGATAAGACGTGCTTCCCTTTTATTTTGCGATATTGGGAGTTTTGAACCTTTCCCGTTCAAAAGCGGAGGTTTCCCTCTTACTTCAGCGCTTCCTCAACAGCAACGGCCACGGAGACGGTCATACCGACCATGGGGTTGTTGCCGGCGCCCAGGAAGCCCATCATTTCCACATGGGCGGGGACGGAGGAGGAACCGGCGAACTGGGCATCAGAGTGCATCCGGCCCATGGTATCGGTCATGCCATAGGAGGCGGGACCGGCGGCCATGTTGTCGGGGTGCAGAGTACGGCCCGTACCACCGCCGGAGGCCACGGAGAAATACTTCTTGCCCTGCTCAACGCACTCCTTCTTATAGGTGCCGGCAACGGGGTGCTGGAACCGGGTGGGGTTGGTGGAGTTGCCAGTAATGGACACATCCACGCCCTCGTGGTGCATGATGGCCACGCCCTCGCGGACATCGTCAGCGCCGAAGCAGCGGACAGCGGCCCGCTCGCCGTCGGAGTACTTGTACTCCTTGACCACGGTCAGCTCGCTGGTGTAGTAGTCGAACTTGGTCTGCACATAGGTGAAGCCGTTGATCCGGGAGATGATCTGAGCGGCATCCTTGCCCAGGCCGTTCAGGATGACCCGCAGGGGCTCCTTACGGGCCTTGTTGGCAGAGCGGGCAATGCCGATGGCGCCCTCGGCGGCGGCGAAGGACTCGTGGCCTGCCAGGAAGGCGAAGCACTTGGTCTCGTCCCGCAGCAGCATAGCGCCCAGGTTGCCATGGCCCAAACCAACCTTACGATCCTCGGCCACGGAGCCGGGGATGCAGAAGGCCTGCAGGCCGATGCCGATGGCCTCGGCGGCCTCAGCGGCGGTCTTGACGCCCTTCTTCATGGCGATGGCGGCGCCCACGCAGTAGGCCCATGCCACGTCCTCAAAGCAGATGGGCTGAATGCCCTTGACAATCTCATAGGGATCGAAGCCCTTGGCAGTACACATCTCCCGGCAGCTTTCCACGGACTCCAGGCCGTACTGAGCCAGAACGCCATTGATCTTGTCGATTTTTCTTTCGTAACCTTCAAACAATGCCATCTTTGCGTCCTCCTCTTATTCGTGCCGGGGGTCGATGTACTTCGCAGCACCATCGAAGCGGCCATAGTGGCCCTTTGCCTTCTTCAGCGCCTCATTGGCATCGTCGCCCTTCTTGATGAAGTCCATCATCTTGCCCAGGTTGATGAACTCGTAGCCGATAATCAGGTTCTCCTCGTCCAGCGCCACACGGGTCACATAGCCCTCGGCCATTTCCAGATAACGGGGGCCCTTTGCCTTGGTGGCGAACATGGTGCCCACCTGGCTGCGCAGGCCCTTGCCCAGATCTTCCAGAGAAGCGCCCACTGCCAAGCCGCCCTCGGAGAAGGCAGACTGGCTGCGGCCATAGACGATCTGGAGGAACAGCTCCCGCATAGCGGTGTTGATGGCATCGCACACCAGGTCGGTGTTCAGAGCTTCCAGGATGGTCTTGCCGATAAGAATTTCGGCAGCCATAGCAGCGGAGTGGGTCATGCCGGAGCAGCCCAGAGTCTCCACAAGAGCTTCCTCAATGACGCCCTCCTTAATGTTCAGGGTCAGCTTGCAGCAGCCCTGCTGAGGAGCACACCAGCCGATACCGTGGGTAAAGCCACTGATGTCCTTGATTTCCTTGGCCTGCACCCATTTGCCCTCTTCGGGAATGGGAGCGGGGCCATGGTATGCGCCCTTAGCGACGGAGCACATATTCTGTACTTCTGCACTGTAAATCATGGCAAAATTCCTTTCTTTCAAAAGGCGGTCGCCCGCCTTTGGATTAACGTTTCAGAAGCTGCCCAGTCCGGGCATTTCCATCCTATATTATACATTCATTAAATGGACTTGTCAATTGTGGAAGAAAACAATCCGCAAAATGTCCACCGAAGAAAACCTGAACGCCTTTGACAAAATTACCTATCCCTGGAGCTCCCGGACATAGGCTTTCCGATCCGACGCCTTAAAGTAGGCAGAACCGGTGACCAGGATTTCAGCCCCGCTGGCCTTACAGACTGGAGCTGTATGACCGTCGATCCCGCCGTCCACGGACAAGACACAGCCCGGGTTCACCTCATCCAGCCGGGAACGGAGGGCACGGAGTTTGGGCATCATGTCCTCCTTGAATTTTTGGCCGCCAAAGCCCGGTTGAACCGTCATCACCAGAATCAGATCACACAGAGAAAGGTAGGGCTCCGCCTCCTCCGCCTTGGTTCCGGGCTTCAGGGAGATGCCCGCCCTGCAACCCATAGAGCGAATCATCTCCAATGCTTTGACGTTATTCTCCCGGGAATCCGCCTCAACATGAATGGTGAGCCAATCCGCTCCGGCGGCCACAAAACGCTCAACATAACGAATGGGCCGCTCGATCATCAGATGGACATCCAGTGTCATATCCGTTACGTCCCGAATGGCTTTCAATGCCGGAAGGCCAAAGGAAAAGTTGGGGACAAAGGTTCCATCCATCACGTCCACGTGAATCCAATCGGCGCCGTTTTTCTCAATATCATGAATATCCCGCTCCAAATTCACAAAATCCGCAGCCAGAATAGAGGGTGCAACCTTCGCCATATTGTTCTCCTCTCCCCTTGCGTGCTCCCTGCAAGGCCATTTACATACTATCACAAAAACGGGGAAAAAGCAACCAGGTCGGCCGTTAATTTCCCGCAAGTCTCATGCCGCCAGTCGTAATTTGGGTCCGGCTCACTTCCCTTTCACCCCATAAAAATGCGCCGGGGGCAATCCCGGCGCATTCATTTTGCAGTTGGCGAATCTCCGTCTGAATCAAAGGACGCTGACTTCAGAAGATTTAAGTCGGGTTGATTCGTAACCTCTTAGGATTTGGCGGGGGTGCTGCCACGGCTGGCCACATCCAGAACCACGTTGCAGTCAAAGTAGTTGGAGAACTGGCTGGAATACCAGGCCATGGTCTCACCGGTGACCATCAGACGGGTCTGGCGGACAAAGGTGGTGTTCACATCCACTCTGGGGGAGGAGCCACTGTTCAGGAAGAACCGAAGGCCGCTGTTGTAGAGCGCATTGAAGGTAGTGCCGGAATAGGACTCAATATCGCTGGCACGGGCAAAGACAATGGTATCCACCTCGCCGATAACGGGGGTAATCTGGTTGGTCCAGTTCTGAAGCTCAGACTGAATCTGCAGGGTGGTCATGCTCCGGTAAGCCAAATTACTGTAGGTGTAGCTGGCAATGGTGTAGCCCTTTTCCCGCAGAGCGGCCACAATCTGCTTGGCGCCCTCCACTTCCTTGTCGTAGAAGTCCTGACCGAACCGGGAGACATAGGAGGTATTGGTTCGATAGCCGAACACGCCCTCGGTGCCGCTGACTGCCAGAATGGCACGGGCTCCCTGGTAGCAGAAGTCCGGATGCTCCTGAATGAAGGCCTCCAGCACAGGCACCAAATCATAGTTGCCAATCAGCGTCTGGCCGCTGGCATCCACATAGGATGCCTTGATTTCACCGTTGTCGTCCAGCACCAGCTTATTGGCAAAGCCATGGCCGCTGCCGTCCAAAACGCCGTCCTTATCCGGGTCAACCATATACTCAAAGTAGTTGACCATGGTCTCTGTAATCATAATCGGCTTCTTGCCCTGTGGCAGATAGATGGATTGGGCAAAGAAGCTGTTGTTGCCGTCCACCCCGGGCACATTGGAAATAAAGCTGTCGAAATCCACCAAAACATAGTTGTTGGCGTACAGCTGGTTCAATATTCTGGAAAACTCCTCCACGGATACAAAATTCTTGTTATAACTGCCGTACAGATCGGCGCCAGACACATCCTTATTGCAGGCTCTGGAAGGATCGGCCATCAGGACATGGAAAGAGAGGTTGGGGATGGTGGAAACATCCTTTATCTCAGACAGCTGGCTTTGCTCATTCACCAACTCTGATTTTTTTGCAGTCACCTGCTGGAGGAATTTGTCATTGGTGCCGCTGTAGGAATTCAGCAGCTCAATCGCCTTCTCATAATCATAGCCAACCACCAGGATCTCCGCCTGAGCCATCAGGCTCTTAAATTCCTGCTCCGCAACCGTTGCAGCGCTGGCCTGCTGCTGGGCCTGCTGCTGGGCGGCATCATCCTTGTTCTGCTTCACAATGAGGGCATTGGAGATAGAGCCAACAATAAAGCTGAGCATCAAAAACAGCGCCGCACCTGCAATAATGGCAGGGAGATAGACCTCCTTGAAGATGCGCTTCTTCTCCCGCTTTTTCCGGCGGGTATACCTGGGATCCAGGGGGTCCAAAGGCTCCTCGTTTTTCAGCCTGGTCACCGGCTCCATATACATATCCAGGAGCTTGGAGAAGGCGCTCTTCTTCCTGGGCCCGGCGGACTTCTTGTTTCTGACGGGGTCTTCCTTTTTTTCCTTGCCACCCAGGATAGGGAGCTTCAGTCCGGCCTTCTTTTTCTTGGGCGGTGGAACATCGTCCTCCTCTTCCTCCGGGTACTCCTCCTCATAGGCCTCCGGCTCCTCGCCGTAAACCTTCACGTCATCATCCTCTGGATACTCCTCCTGCTGAGGCTCATCATCATGTCCGGGAAAGTCAGAGATGTAATCCTCTTCAGAATCATCCTCCCCTGCCAGGTCAACGTCCTCAAATTCCGCAGGAGGCCGATCGAAGTGATACCGCTTGGTTTCATCCTGCGGATCGGCAGCCCCGTCTTCCTCGGTTATTTCGGAAAAATCAAAATCCTCGTCCTCCGACAAAAAGTCTTTCGGATCGAAGCCATATTCTTCTTCAAAATCGAAATCGATGTCGAATTCGTTCTTATCCATCGCTCGTCCCTACCTTTATGGTAATGTCAACCTTATTCTAACATTGCTCTAAAGAAAATGCAAGTGTAATTGACATAAAACCTCAAAATTCGTGGCTGCTAAGAAAAGCTTAAGTTTTGGATTCTGCTGATTCATCAAACAATCGCTGCCGGGTGATGTTCCTGGCCCACTTCCCGCTGCGGTAATGGCTGATGACCCAGGGCCACTTCACAAATTCATCTGTGCACAGCAGGAAATAGACCCACAGAACCGGAAGTTTCAAAACAAAGGCCGCAAAAAATCCCAAGGGCACTGCGTAACACCACATGTCGATGCTGTCGCAGATCAGGCCGAACCGGGTATCTCCCCCCGCCCGGAATACACCGGCAATCAGGGAGGTATTGACGGCGGCGCCCATGATGTAATAGGTGTTGATCCAGAGCATCACCTTCAGATAACCCATGGCAGTCACCGACAGGCTGGCGGAGGCGAAGCGGAGCACCAAAGGAATGCAGGCAATCAGCACCACCGCCCCAACCAGACCGGAAACCACCGTCATCTTCATCACCTGGGAGGCGTACTGCTTTGCCTTGTCCAGCTTTCCCTCTCCCATCACATTACCCAGCAGGATTCCTCCCGCACTGGCCACGGCGAAACAGAAGGTAGTGCTTAAATTTCGCACCACGACCACCATGGAGTTGGCCGCCACTGCATCATTGCCCATGTGTCCCAAAATCACGGAATACATAGAGAAAGCCAGTCCCCAGGACACATCGTTGCCCAGAGCGGGCAGAGCCAGGCGGATGAAGTCCCCGGTAAGGAGCTTATTCCCATGAAACATGGTACCCAGATTCAGCTTCACTTCCCCCGAAAAGGCGGACACCAGGAAACAGCCGATCAGCTCTGCCACCCGGGAAGCTGCCGTAGCAATGGCCACCCCCGTCGCTCCCAGCTTGGGCGCACCGAAGAAGCCGAAAATAAACACCGCATTGAGCGCAATGTTCAGCAAAAAGGTCATCACATTCAGCACCATGCATACCGTCACTCTGCCGATGCTGCGCAGCACTGCCAAATATATCTCTATGATGCCCCAGCAGAGGTAGGTTATTCCCATAACCCGCAGGTAATCGGCGCCGATTGCAATCAGCTCCGCATCCTTTGTAAAAAGGCGCATCATCAGCTGCGGGGCGGTAAACGCCGCCGCCGAGACGATTAAGGTCAGCGTCATGGAATAGCGCAGGGCAATTCCCTGCACGGTCTGGATGGCCCGAAAATCCCGTTTTCCGTAGTATTGGGCGCAGAGCAATGCCGCCCCGGTGCCCAAACCGTAGTAGACCATGCTGATGACGTTGGCATAGTTGGCCGCCAGAGACACGGCGGAAATGGAGGACTGTCCCACATAGTTCAGCATCACCACGTCCGATGAGCTGACCGCCGCACTGAGCAGATTTTGAATCACCAACGGGATCAGCAGCCTATACATCTGCTTGTTGAAATTTTTGTCCAGAGTATTTCCTTTCCTCATAAATTACCTCTTCTTTATGTCACCCCATTGCCCCGCAGTTCAATGATCTGGTCACGCAGCACGGCGGCGTATTCGTATTCCATCATCTTAGCCGCCTCCTTCATCTGCTTTTCCAGGCGGGCAATTTCCTTTTCCTTCTCTGCCTTGGTCATCTTCACGCCGGTCCTCCCCTTCCGCTCGGCGGTGGGCGAGGAGATTTCGATCAAATCCCGGACGGACTTGATCACCGTTTTGGGGACGATGCCGTGGGCCTTGTTGTAGCTGTCCTGAATGTCCCGGCGGCGGGCGGTTTCGTCCAGGGCCAGGCGCATAGAGGGCGTCACCGTATCGGCGTACATGATGACCTTGCCCCCGGCATTCCGGGCCGCCCGGCCAATGGTCTGAATCAGGCTGGTCTCACTGCGCAGAAAACCTTCTTTGTCCGCATCCAGAATAGCCACCAGGCTCACCTCGGGCAGATCCAGTCCCTCCCGCAGCAGATTGATGCCCACCAGCACGTCAAATTTCGCCATCCGCAAATCCCGGATGATCTCCATCCGCTCCATGGCCCCGATGTCGGAGTGCATATAGCGAACTTTAATCCCCGCTTTGGTCAAATAGGCGGTCAGATCCTCCGCCATTTTCTTGGTCAGCGTGGTCACCAGCACCCGCTCCTGCCGGGCAGTGCGGCTGTTGATCTCCCCGATCAGGTCGTCAATCTGGCCTTCAATGGGCCGGACCTCCACCTCCGGATCCAGAAGCCCCGTGGGCCGGATCACCTGCTCCACGATCTGACCGGAACGGCTGCGCTCGTATTCCGCCGGGGTGGCGGAGACGTAGATCACCTGATTGATTTTCCCATCAAACTCCCCGAAATTCAAGGGGCGGTTGTCGTAGGCCGAGGGAAGTCGGAAGCCATAGTTCACCAGGGCATCCTTCCGGCTCCGGTCACCGGCGTACATGGCCCGGCACTGGGGCAATGTCACATGGCTTTCATCGATGAACATGAGAAAATCCTTGGGAAAATAATCCAGCAGCGTGGTGGGCGGGGTTCCCGGCCCTCTGCCCTGAATGACCCGGGAGTAGTTCTCGATGCCGTTGCAGAAGCCGATTTCCGTCATCATTTCCAGGTCGTAGGCCGTCCGCTGGGCAATGCGCTGGGCCTCGATGAGCTTGTTGTTTGCCCGGAAGAATTCCACCTGCTGATCGCATTCCTTCTGAATTTCCAGCATGGCCCGCTGCAGCTTTTCTCTGGATGCCACATAATGACTGGCAGGATAGATGGCCACATGGTCGATATACCGCTCTGCCACGCCGGAAACAGCATTGATTTCGCTGATCCGGTCGATCTCGTCTCCGAAGAACTCCACCCGAATGGCTCTGCCAGACCAATAGGCAGGGTATATCTCCAGGGTGTCTCCCCGAACCCGGAATTTATTCCGGGAAAAATCCAGATCATTGCGCTCATAGCGAATCTCTGTGAGCTTTTTCAGAATCTCGTCCAGGGGCCGCTCCTGCCCCACCCGCAGGGAGATGACCATACTCTTATAGTCGATGGGGTCGCCCAGACCGTACAGGCAGCTGACGGAGGCCACCACAATCACATCCCGCCGCTCAAACAGCGCCGAGGTGGCGCTGTGGCGCAGGCGGTCAATTTCCTCGTTTACCGAGGCATCCTTCTCAATGTAGGTATCCGTATGGGCGATGTACGCCTCCGGCTGATAGTAATCGTAATAGCTGATGAAATACTCCACCGCATTCTCCGGAAAGAACTCCCGGAATTCCGAGCAGAGCTGAGCCGCCAGGGTTTTGTTGTGGGCCAGCACCAATGTGGGCCGGTTCAGCTCGGCAATGACGGAGGCCATGGTGAAGGTCTTACCGGAGCCGGTCACACCCAGCAGGGTCTGCTCCCGCAATCCCAAATTGGCCCCCTTCACCAGCCCCTCAATGGCCTGGGGCTGATCCCCGGAGGGGCGATAGTCGGAAACAAGTTTGAAATGATCCATGGGCTTCTCCCTTCTTAACTACGTAAAAGAATATCCGGACTGGGCCAGGGAAACATAGTCGTTGTCCACCACCAGAACATGGTCCTGCAAATATACATCCACCGCTGCAAGGGCCGTCGCAATACGCATAGTAGTCTGAATATCCTCCTTGGAAGGAACAGCCAAGCCGCCGGGATGATTGTGGGCCAGTACTACGCTGGCTGCGTTGGCGTTCAGCGCCGTCTCCACAATTTTTCGCACGGAGAGACTGGTGCTTCCCACATCTCCTTCGGAAATCTTTTTACAGCAGATAATTCCGCACTTGGCATCCAGGCAGAGCAGGTAAACCATCTCCACGGTTTTACCAAAGAAAAAGGGCATCAAGTATCTGGCGCAGCTGTCCTGGGTGGGCAGCACTCTGATTTTGGAGACCCGATCCACCAGGTAGCTTCTGCCCACCTGCGTGACAAGCCGCAAAAACACCGCCGTATTTTCTCCAATGCCATCCACCTTGCACAGCTCCTCCACCGGCGCATCCAGCACCCGGGACAGGGAACCAAAATGATCCAGCAGCGCATGGGCAATGGGGTTGGTATCCTGCCGGGCAATGCAGTAGAAGAGCAGAAGCTCCAGCACCTGCACATCACTGAACTGATCCAGTCCCTCTGCCAAAAAGCGCTGACGCATTCTTTTTCTGTGCCCATCGTGCACTGACATAAGTTCCACCTCTTTTGTTTCTAAGGAAGCTCTGATGAAATCGGCAGGAGCTGACAGCAGAAGATTTTAGCTCATCTGAAAGTTCTGAAAGTGGAGGAATACTTGATGTATTTCCCATTTTCAGAACTGCACAGATGGGGTGAAAGATTCGCTGCTCAGCCGCAGACGATTTATTCAGAGGTTCCATAAGTACTGTGAAAAATTGGCAGGGGCGGCCTTCGGAAAAATAAGAGTCTTTCCCCCCGATTCATACCGGTTTCACCCTTGCTATTTTGGATGATTTGGGCTAAAATAGCAGTAGCCGTCGAAACTCGCCGGGAAAGTTTTCCCGTCTTCCGCACATCCTAGTGTTCGTCAGGAGGAACTCCATGGAACAACTTACAGACGGAATCGAAATGCTGGACTTGATGCTTCGTCCGGCTTTCCGTGTCAAAAACAGAATCATCACTGGGCTCAATCAGCCTGCCACCAAGCTGTTCCTGCGAGAAGGGCTTTCCCTGGACTCCATTCTGGAATCCGGGGAAGAGGAATATGCCTGCTTCTCCGGTGGAATGCTTTGCCTCACCCTAAACCTCTGCGGTCAAAGCTTTGGTGCCACTGTGGTTCGGTGCGGAGAGGAAGACATTTTCACCTTGGATCAGCAGTATGAATGCGAGCAGCTCCGGGTACTGGCCCTGGCCGCCAGAGAACTGCGGGGCCCTCTGTCCTGTGCCATGCTGGCGTCTCAGCAGCTGCGGGGAGAGAACGTCCCCCAGCTGTCAAAAAGTCTCTATCAGCTTCTGCGCATTGTGGGGAATATGTCCGACGCCGCCGGTGTCAATCCTACCTTCCTCCCGGAGCCCCAGAACATTGACGCCCTGTTCCGGGAAATCTGGGAGAAGGCATCAGCCCTGTCAGATGGCTCCGGAATCAGAATCAGCTACAGCGGCCTGAGCGAAGATGCGTGCTGCTTTGTTGACCGTCAAATGATGGAGCGGGCGGCGTTGAATATGCTGTCCAACGCCCTGAAATTCACCCCCCCGGGAGGAGAAATTCAGCTTTCCCTGAAAAAGAGCGGCGGTCAGTTCCGCTTCTCCGTCACTGACACCGGCAGCGGCATTCCGGAGGATACCCGAGCCGCCCTCTTTTCCCGTTACCTGCGGGACCCCACCATTGAGGATACCCGCCATGGCATCGGCCTGGGAATGCTGCTGATCCGCAGCACCGCCACCCGCCACAGGGGGGCCGTGCTGGTAGATCATCCGGTAGGCTTCGGCACCAGAATCACTTTGACCTTTACCGATGCGCCGGGGGCAGGAGCAAGTCTTCGTACCAATCAGCTTCGTTCCGACTATGCCGGGGAACAGGATCACACCCTCATTGAGCTTTCTGAATTTCTGCCCTCTGAATGCTACCTGTAATACTCTGCCCCGCCCCGGCGGGGCAGAGTATTATTTTCACAAATATTTCTTTAGGTATGCTCCGGTAAAGCTTTCCGGGGTGGCCGCAACCTGCTCCGGTGTCCCGCAGACCACAACACTGCCGCCGCCGTCGCCGCCCTCGGGACCCAGATCAATGAGATAGTCGGCAATTTTGATCACATCCAGATTATGCTCGATGACCAGCACCGTATTGCCCGCATCCACCAGCTGCTGCAATACGTCAATAAGCTTGTGGACATCCGCCGCATGCAGGCCTGTGGTGGGCTCGTCCAGGATATAGATGGTTCGACCGGTGGAAACCCTGGCCAGCTCCGTGGCCAGCTTGACCCGCTGGGCCTCGCCCCCGGAGAGGGTAGTGCTGGACTGGCCCAGCTTCACATAGCCAAGCCCCACCTCCTGCAGCATCTGTGCTTTCCGACGGATTTTGGGCAGATTCTCAAAGAAATCCACCGCCTCCTCCGCCGTCATATCCAAAACCTGGGCAATGTTTTTTCCTTTGTAGAGCACCTCCAGGGTCTCCCGGTTGTAGCGGGAGCCATGGCAGACCTCACAGGGGACATATACATCCGCCAGGAAGTGCATTTCAATTTTCACCAGACCGTCGCCGCAGCAGGCCTCGCACCGGCCCCCCTTCACGTTGAAGCTGAACCGCCCCGGGCCGTAGCCCCGCATTTTGGCATCCGCCGTGGAGGCAAACAGATCCCGGATGTCATTGAACAGACCGGTATAGGTGGCAGGATTGGAGCGGGGCGTCCGGCCAATGGGGCTTTGGTCAATGTCGATGACCTTGTCCAGATTTTCAATTCCCTCCACACACCGGCAGACGCCTGGACGGGTACGGGCATGGTTCAGCTTGGAGAGCAAGGTCTTATTCAGCACCTCGTTAACCAGGCTTGACTTGCCGGAGCCGGACACGCCGGTGACACAGGTGAAGGTGCCCAGAGGAATTTGAACGTCGATGTCTTTCAGGTTGTTCTCCCTGGCTCCCCGGACGGTCAGATATTTTCCGTTGCCGGGTCTTCTGGAATCGGGAACCGGGATTTTTTTTGCACCGGAAAGATACTGTCCGGTGACGGAGCGGGGGCAGGCGATCACATCGTCCAGGGTGCCCGCCGCCACGATCTCTCCGCCATGGCTGCCTGCGCCGGGACCCACATCCACCAGGAAATCAGCGGCACGCATGGTATCCTCATCGTGCTCCACCACAATCAAAGTGTTGCCCAAATCCCGTAGGTGCTCCAGGGTCGCCAGCAGTTTGTCATTGTCCCGCTGGTGCAGACCAATGGAGGGCTCATCCAGAATGTAGAGGACTCCCATCAGGGAGGAGCCGATCTGAGTGGCCAGACGGATTCGCTGGCTCTCACCGCCGGAGAGGGTTCCCGCCGGACGGGACAGGGTAAGATACCCCAGGCCCACATCCATCAGGAATTGGAGCCGGGATTTGATTTCCTTCACAATCTGCTCCGCCACCAGCGCCATATTTCCCTCCAGCCGGAGGTTCTCCATAAATTCCAGCTCCTGCCGGATGCTCATGTGGCAGAAATCCATGATTCCCATGCCACCCACCGTCACCGCCTGGGCAATGGCTGACAGCCGGTTACCGCCGCAGCTGGGACAGGGGGCTGTGGACATACATTCCTCCAACTCCTTCCGGGCGGCATCGGACTGGGTTTCCCGGTAGCGGCGGGAGATGTTATTCAGGATACCCTCGAAGGGCTGCTCCAACACACCCATGCCGTTGCCCCGGTTATAGGTCATGTGAAGCTTTTCCCCCTTGGTGCCGTAGAGGATGATGTCCATCACATCCCGGGGCAGTTCCTTCACGGGAACGGTAAGGGAGAAGTGATATTTCTGGGCCAGGGCCTCGAAATACATCCGAAAAATCGAATCCGTTCTGGCGCTCTGCCAGCCGGAGGCCTGGATAGCGCCGTCGAAGATGGATTTCTGCTTGTCGGGAATCACCAGATCCTCGTCTGCGATTAGCTGAAAGCCCAGGCCGGTGCAGCTGGGGCAGGCTCCGGCGGGATTGTTGAAGGAAAACATCCGGGGTTCCAGCTCCGTTATACTGATGCCACAGTCCTCACAAGCGTAATTCTGTGAAAAACTTAGTTCCTCCTGCCCGGGGATAGAGATGGTCACCAGTCCCCCGGAATGGACGCAGGCGGTTTCGATGGAGTCGGTAAGCCGGCGGCGGATACCCTCCTTCAGCACCAGCCTATCCACAATCAGTTCAATGGTGTGCTTTTTGTTCTTTTCCGGCTTGATCTCCTCGGTAAGGTCATACTGGATGCCGTCCACCCGAACCCTTGCGAAGCCCTGCTTCCGGGCGTCCTCAAACACCTTCTGGTGCTCTCCCTTTTTCCCACGGATCACCGGTGAGAGGACAAGGAAACGGGTCCCCTCCCCCAGCGCCTCCACCCGATCCACAATCTGATCGATGGTTTGACGACGGATTTCCCTGCCGCATTTGGGGCAGTGGGGAATGCCGGTTCGGGCCCAAAGCAGACGCAGATAGTCATAAATCTCTGTCACCGTGCCCACCGTGGAGCGGGGGCTTTTGGAGGTGGTCTTTTGGTCAATGGAAATCGCCGGGGACAGGCCGTCGATGGAATCCACGTCCGGCTTGTCCATCTGGCCCAGGAACTGCCGGGCGTAGGAGCTGAGGCTCTCCACATAGCGGCGCTGGCCCTCGGCATATATGGTATCAAAGGCCAAGCTGGATTTGCCGGAGCCGCTCAGCCCGGTAAAAACCACCAGCTTGTCCCTGGGGATGGTAAGGTTCACATTTTTCAGGTTGTTTTCTCTTGCTCCCTGAATTCTGATGGTATCGTTCATAGGTTCTCTCCCGTCCGTAAATCGTTCTTTTGATTATATCATATTCTGCCCCATCCTACAAGTAGTATTTCAAACATAATTTCGCTTTATCTTTTTCCGTCCCCAGAATGGGAATTGGTCGAATCTCGTCGGTTTGCCAGAAGAAAGGATGGAATTGGAATATTTTTTCGGCGGTATTTTTCTGGCTGGTTATATTGCTTTTTCTCCGCCAGTGGTGATATAATGTGGGCATAAAAGCGCCTTCCGCAGTGCGGAAGGCAGAAATAGAAAAGCGAGGTATTTCTTCGATGACTGCTTACGGAGACAACATCAAGATTTTCTGCGGCAACTCCAATCCCCAGTTCGCTGAAACGATCTGCAGGGCCCTGAGCATTCCCCTGGGCCAGGCAGAGGTGAAGACCTTTGCCGATGGCGAAGTATCCGTGTCCTTAGATGAAACCGTCCGCGGGGCAGATGTTTTTCTGGTTCAGTCCACCTGTAAGCCTGTCAATGATACTTTGATGGAACTGCTGGTGATGACCGATGCCTGCCGCCGTGCCTCCGCCGGTCGCATTACCGCTGTCATCCCCTATTTTGGTTATGCCCGCCAGGACCGCAAGGCCAAGAGCCGGGATCCCATCTCCGCAAAGCTGGTAGCCAACATGATTACTGCCTCCGGCGCCGACCGGGTGCTGACCATGGACCTCCACGCCGCCCAGATTCAGGGCTTCTTCGACATTCCTCTGGATCATCTGCTGGGTAACCCCTCCTTTGTGGACTACTATCTGAAAAAGTTCCCCGAGGATCAGTTCAACCACGAAGAGTTTGTGGTGGTTTCCCCTGACGTGGGCTCCGTCAGCCGGGCCCGCACCTTTGCCCAGAAGGTACACATGAGCCTGGCCATTGTGGATAAGCGCCGCCAGAAGGCCAATGTCTGCGAGGTAATGAACGTCATCGGCGATGTGAGGGGCAAGACCTGCATTCTCTACGACGACATGGTAGACACCGCCGGTTCCCTGTGCAACGCCGCCAAAGCCCTGGTAGAGGTGGGCGGTGCCAAGGCCGTCTATGCCTGTGCCACCCATGGTGTGCTCTCCGGCCCCGCCTATGACCGCATCGAAGAAAGCCCCATCCAGGAGATCGTGTTCCTGAACACCATTCCTCAGCAGGGCAACACCCCCAGCGGCAAGATCAAGTTCCTGGACGTAGCCCCGGTGTTCGCCCGTGCCATCGAGCACATCCACGGCGGCACCTCCATCGCCGACCTGTTCTAAGCCGTGTTTGGTTCAAAGCAAGCTAGCTGGCTCATTGTGGGTCTGGGCAACCCAGGCCGGGAATACGAACGGAGCCGCCACAACACCGGATTCCGGGCCATTGATCTTCTGGCCGAAAAGCTGGGCTGCAAAATTGACAAGGGCAAATTTCAGGGGCTCTACGGCCAGGTGAATTACGGCGGCGGGAAGCTTTTCCTGCTGAAGCCCCAGACCTATATGAATCTCTCCGGCCGTTCGGTGCTTCAGCTCAGCGCCTACTACAGCATCCCGCCGGAGCGGATCATCGTCCTATTCGATGACATTTCCCTTCCCCCCGGTCGGCTGCGCATCCGGGCAGAAGGCTCTGCGGGCGGGCACAACGGCATCAAGTCCATCATCGCCGAGCTGGGAAGCCAGGAATTCCCCCGGGTGAAAATCGGCGTGGGCGCCAAGCCCAATCCGGAGTTTGATCTGGCCGACTGGGTGCTTTCCACCTTCTCCGCCAAGGAGGAGAAGGATTTGCGCTTTGCCTTGGAAAACGCCGCCGAGGCCGCCCTGGCCATCATCGACAAGGGCGTTCCCGAGGCTGCCAACAAGTACAACGGCAGCCACCCATAAAAATACACGAAAAAAACGGAAAGTGGAGGAAACTCCACTTTCCGCTTTGCCATGTGGAGCGAATCAATCCTTTGAGAGGCAGTATATTATGGATCAAGTCTTATTCATGCTGAAAACCATCCCCGAATACGGAGCTCTGGTTCAATCCCTCAATCAGGGGGCGTCCGCTGCTGTAACTGGCAT
Source organism: Oscillospiraceae bacterium (assembly GCA_021771675.1). The sequence continues at coordinate 15,508 of JAETOP010000062.1, forward strand.
CGGGCAAATCAACCGTTCCCACCTGATCGCCGGGCTCAGCCAGGAGCTGACAAGGCCCCTGGTCATCCTGGTGCAGGACGAGATGGCCGCCCGGAAGCTGCAGGAGGAGCTGAAATGCTTCCTGGGCACAGAGGTTCCGGTTCTTCCCGGGCGGGAGCTGACATTGTACGACGCTGCGGTGGTATCCCGGGCCTGGGAGCAGAAGCGGCTGCGGCAGCTCTATGCCCTGGGCTGCGGGGATACCCCCATCCAAATTCTGTCCTGGGAGTCTGCCAGTCAGAGGACACTACCCCCCTCTGTATTGTCCCGGACAACAATCACCCTTGAAATTGGAAAAGAATATCAAATCCAGGACTTGATTGCAAGCCTGGTGGCCGCCGGATACAGCCGATGCGGCATGGTGGAGGGCGTGGGACAGTTTGCCCTCCGGGGGGGCATTCTGGATATCTTCTCCCCCGCCTGTGAAAAACCCGTCCGTGCGGAATTCTTTGGCGACGAGCTGGACACCATGGGCTTCTTTGATCCCGGCACCCAGCGGCGGGAGGAAAACACCGACAGCTGCGTCCTTCTTCCGGTCTGTGAGACTCTGCCCCACTGTCACCCCGGCAAGGTGGAGGGGCTCTGCAAGGACCTTCGCGGCATGATTGCCCGGCAGCGGCGGCGGAAAACCGTCAACGAGCCCTTGGTCGCCACCCTCTCCAGGGACCTGGAAAAATATGAAAACGGTCTGAGTAATCCCGCCTCGGACAGATACATGTCCCTGATCTATCCGGAAAACACCACAGCCCTGGACTATGTTCCCCAGGACGCCGTTGTGGTGCTCTGCGACCACGCCAGCCTCCAGCGCTCTGCCCGCACCAGAACCGAGGAGCTGGGAATGCAGCTGGACAGTATGCTCCAGGGTGGCCTGGTGGCGGGAGAGCTCTGCGACTACAGCCTGCAATGGGAGGATTTCTGCCAGCGCCTCCGGGGCCGGACCGTGGCGTATCTGGACACCTTCGGCGGCAGTGCCTATCCGGAGGACTGCCCGCCCAGGCAGCTGCTCCCCATGACGGCCAAGCAGCTCCCCGGCTATGGCGGCAGCATGGATACCGTGGTCAGCGACCTGACCCACTACCAGAAAATGGAGTTCGGCAGCCTGGTGCTCTGCGGCACCAGAAGGAGAGCCGAGCTTTTGCAGCAAATGCTCCGGGAAAAGGGATTGAGCGCCTTCCTCTGCATTCCTCTGACCACCCTGCCAAAGCCCGGTCAGATTCTCCTGGCCGAGGGGAGCCTGCCTTATGGCATGGAGTATCCTCTGTCCAAGCTGGCCGTACTCACAGAAGGCCAGCTGATTGCCAAGGGTGAACCCCGGCGCAGGGCCAAGAAAACCGGCTCTACCAACCGTCAAAAGTTGAATTCCTTTACTGACCTGACACCAGGTGATCTGGTGGTTCACGAGAACTACGGCATTGGCCGATTTCTGGCCATGGAGCAGATCAAAGTGGACGGTGCGGTGAAGGACTATATCAAAATCGCCTACCAGGGATCGGATACCCTGTTTGTCCCCGCCACACAGCTGGACCTGGTGAGCAAATACATTGGCGGTGGCGGCGAGGATGCCAATGTCAAGCTGAATAAGATCGGTTCCGACGCCTGGCAGAAAACCAAGGCTAAGGCCAGAAAAGCCGCTAAGGACATGGCTGGGGAGCTGATCCAGCTCTATGCCGCCCGAAAGCGTCAGCCCGGCTACGCCTTTGCGGCGGATGCCCCCTGGCAAAAGGAGTTTGAGGATAATTTCCCCTATCCCGAGACCGATGACCAGCTGCGCTGCATTGCCGACATCAAGCGGGACATGGAATCCCCCACGCCCATGGACCGGCTGCTCTGCGGGGACGTGGGCTTTGGCAAAACCGAGGTGGCGCTGCGGGCCGTGATGAAATGCGTAATGGACGGCAAGCAGGCCGCCATTCTGGTGCCCACCACGGTGCTGGCCCAGCAGCACTACCAGACCGCCTCCTCCCGATTCCGGGGCTTCCCGGTGAACATTGACGTGCTCAGCCGGTTCCGAACCGCCAAGCAGCAGAGCAAAACCCTGCTGGACCTTCGCAGCGGAAATGTGGATTTGATTATCGGCACCCACAAGCTGCTGCAAAAGAGCATCCAGTTCAAGGATTTGGGCCTTCTCATCGTGGATGAGGAGCAGCGTTTCGGCGTCAGCCACAAGGAGCGTCTGAAGGAGATTTCCAAAGGCGTGGACGTGCTGACCCTCTCCGCCACCCCCATCCCCCGAACGCTGAACATGGCCCTCTCCGGCATTCGGGATATGTCCACCATTGAGGAGCCCCCTTCTGACCGGTATCCGGTTCAGACCTTTGTAACAGAATATAACACCGCCATCATCGACGACGCCATCCGCCGGGAGGTGGAGCGGGGTGGCCAGGTCTACTATCTGCACAACCGCACAGAAACCATCGACCAGTGCGCCGGCGCCCTGCGGCGGCGGATTCCCGGACTGTCCGTGGCCGTAGCCCACGGGCAGATGAGTGAGGACGCCCTGGGGGATGTGATGCAGGCCATGGCCGACGGGGAGATTCAAGTATTGGTGTGCACCACCATCATTGAAACCGGACTGGATATTCCCAACGCCAACACCCTGATTATTGAAAACGCCGACCGGTTTGGCCTGTCCCAGCTCCATCAGCTCCGGGGCCGGGTGGGCCGGTCCACCCGGCATGCCTATGCTTATTTCACCTACCGTCCGGACAAAAGCCTGACGGAAATTGCGGAAAAGCGGCTGTCCGCCATCCGGGACTTTGCGGAGTTCGGCTCCGGCTTCAAAATCGCCATGCGTGACCTGGAGATTCGGGGCGCGGGCAACCTGCTGGGGTCGGAGCAGTCCGGCCATATGATGAGCGTGGGCTACGATATGTATTTGAAGCTGCTGGACGAGGCCGTGCTGGAAGAGCGAGGAGAAGCGCCAAAGGCCCCGGATTGCACCGCAGACCTGAATGTCACCGCCAACGTAGACAAGGACTATGTGTCCCGGGGAGAGGAGCGGATGGACCTCTACCGCCGAATGGCCGCCATCCGCACACAGGAGGATGCGGACGATCTGCTGGACGAAATCGTGGACCGCTACGGCGAGCCGCCCAAGGGAGTGCTGAACCTCATCGACATCGCCCTGCTCCGGGCAAAGGCACGGAAGGTTGGCATCAAGGACATCCGTCAGAAGGGCGGCGACGTGCTTTTCGTGCTGACAAATCTGAATTTTGAGGCTGTGGGCGCTCTGTGTGCCGACCCGGACTACAAGACAAGGGTAGTTTTCCTGGCCAACGCCAAGGAACCCACCCTCCGTTTCAAGCTTTCCTCCGGTGTGGACAGTCTGAAGCAGAGCAAGGTGTTCATTGAACACTACAGTGCCTTCTGCCCCTGATTTCGGAAAAACCCCATATTTGTTTCACAAAAAACCGATTGTTTTTCCTCTCACCCTATGGTATAATTCTTTTCGATATATTCTGACATGTTAGGGGGCCTTCCCATTGGCCAAAGATGATTTCTTTCATACCACAGCGGATCAATATGATCCGCTCCTTCCCGACGAGGAAATGTCCACTGAAGATTTGGATGCCTTCCTGGCCAGTCTCGATTCGGTGCTCACCACCACCCCGCAATCAGGCTCCTCTGTGGTAACGAAGGCTCCGGAGATAACTCCTCCTCTGCCCCAAAAATCCAAACATCGGGAGCCTGCTGGTCAGAAACCCGCTCAGCAGGGTTCCTCTCGGAAGCCCGACGAGCAAGGCCATCGGCACCTGTGGATTATTAATCTCATCCTTGGGCTGATCTGTCTGGGACTGGTGGTGGGAATCGCCGCCGTGATTCTGCTTCAGCAAAATGCGGATCCTCTCGATGGGAAAATCGTGGAAAATGTTTACGTGGCCGGAATCGACATCGGCGGCATGAGCAAAAATCAGGCCATGGCAGCTGTCAACGCCGCTTCCAACACTTTCATGGAGAATGATATGGTGGTAGAGCTGGGCAGCAATCAGCTGATCCTCTCCTCCTCTCAGGCCAAACCTGTTTTGAATGTTCAATCCGCCGTGGATACAGCCTTCTCCCTTGGCCGAACCGGTTCCACCTCTCAGCGGCAGCAGGATTACCGCAGGGCCCAAAAGTCCCCAATAGACATCTCCGGAATGGAGTATCTGTCCGTAAATACCGACTACATCCGCAGCGTCGTCTCCGATTTCATCCAAAGCATCTCCAGCGAGTACAGTCCTTCCGGCTATCATCTGGAGGGAGAACGCCCCGCTCTGGATGCCGACAGCTTTGACAAAGACGTCCCCTGCCAGACCCTGGTGCTGGAGGTGGGCTCTCCCGGCAGTCAGTTTGACCTGGAGGGAATCTGTGATGCCATCTACCAGGGTTACTGCCAGAACAACCTTCACCTGACGATTTCCCAGAAATACCTGCCCCAATTTCCTGAAAGCCTGGACATCGACGTCATCTATCAGCAGCTTCATGTGGATGCCGTAGAAGCGAAAGAGGAGAATGGGACTTTCATCCCCGGCTCCTGCGGCTATACCTTTGACCTGGATGCGGCCCGGGCCCAGCTCAGCACCGCCGGCTACGGTGAAACAGTCTCCATTCCAATGGAGTATATCGTCCCTGAGAAGCTGGATAACAACGGCACCTTCACCGAAACCCTGAGCAGCTATTCCACATCGGTCAGCTCCAATGACACTTACAATCAAAATATGAAGCTTCTCTGTCAGAAGCTGGATGGTCTAGTTCTGGAGCCCGGTGAGGCCTTCTCCTTTAATACGTTCTTTAAAGAACGCTCAGAGCAGGATGGCTATCGAAAGGCCCCCCGCCATGGCGACTGCTGTATGGACGAGGCGGACTGTGGCGGCATCGATCAGATAGCCACTACCCTTTATGTAGCTGCAAAAACCGCAGACCTTTCTGTCTCGGAAAAATACCAGGGCGACCACCTGTGTACCTACACCACAAAAGGAACGGAATTGAGTGTCACCGGCAGCTGGCAGGATTTGAAGCTGTCCAACACCCTGAGCTTCCCGGTGAAGATCCGTGCCCGTGTGACGGACAAGCAGGTCATTATTCAATTCCTCAGTGAACAGGCTCTGGATTACTATATCCAGCTGGAATCCCAGGAGGGCTATACCATCGCCCATGGTACTGCTTTTGCCTTCAAAAAAGCCAGTGATGGCTTCACCAGCGGCGAAACCCTGATTGAAGGTGTGGATGGCTGCCAAGTCACCCTGAACTGGGTCAAATACGACAAGGCAACAAACGCAGAACTCAGCCGAACCTCTGAGTTTTTGGAATCCCGCCCCATGAGTTCCGTTCTGGTAAGCATCAGCGGCTGATTGAGAAAAGAGTTACCCCGGAACAGTCCCAAGCTGTTCCGGGGTTTATATCCCCGCAGCGGTTGTTAAAAAAATCAAAAAAGGAACTTAAATCTGATGGAACCACTTTTCCGATTGGCAAAATACGATGAAATCGACGCCATTTTGGCAATGTACCGCTCCGCCGTTGGTTTACCAATGTGTACCTGGGATGAGGAATATCCAGGCAGGCTGCAAATCGACGAAGATTTTCGGGCAGGAAACCTTTTTGTTCTTCTGCTGGGTAAACAGATCATTGGAGCAATCTCCATTGTACCTCAGAATGAGCTGAATGATGCCGCCCAGTGGGAAGCGAAGGAAAACGCCGCAGAATTTGCCAGGGTTGTGATTGCTCCTGCGTACCAGGGAAAGGGCTACTCCTCCCTTCTGGTTGACGAAGTTCTGAAAGAAATTCAAAACCGGCAGTTCCATGCCGTCCACCTCTCCGTAGCCGTAGTCAACACGCCTGCCCAGCGAACCTATTTGAAAAAGGGGTTTCAGATTCTGGAACGGAAGGAATTGTACGGACACTGGTTTTACCTCTGTGAGAAACGACTATTCCCCTCTTCTGATTATCGGACTCCCGATAACGGTCAATCTGGCTTGCAGCAGGGAGAAACATCACCTCTACAGCCCCATCATTCCAGGAAGATGCTTCCATGAAAAAGCGGAAGTTGTTAATTGACTCCTTTTTTCGAAAAAATGGGCATACAATGGAAAAGTTCCCGGTCAATGCAAGGTCCTCCTTGAACTGACCGGGAATTTGTTGCAATCTGACAGAAAATTTAAGGCAACCGGGCTGCAAGCCAGCTAAACTTGCCGTTTTGGAGGCTCAAATTGCACCTTCAATTTTTCAGCATGCTTTCTTGTCGCTGAACACGATTTTATTGACGATGAAGAACACCACCATACTGACGCCGCCGTTGAGGACGGTGGTTCCGATGTTGTACAGCCAGGGGGCAACGAAATGGCCGGCCACGGCGGCCCAGATGCAGTTGATGGAGTTGACCACACAGGTGACCACGCAGAAGGCCAGCAGGTACCACATCCCCTGCCGGAGAATGTTCCCCTTGGAGCGGAATACCCAGCTTCTTTGAATGAAGAAGTTGATGAATTCCCCAATGAACATGGCGATCATGTAGGCGGTGAAGTAGGCAACGCCGCCCTGCTCGGCGCCGTAGCCGATGATGTACCACTTGAAGGAGATACCGAACAGGGTCAGGTCAATGCCCGGGAATCCAAAGTCCCGGCTGCCCAGGTAGGCAAAGGCGGCGGGCAGGAAGGTCAGCAGCAGATACTTAAACACCGTGATGGCGTTACTGACGATGACAAACAGCCCCCCCTCCCGCACCCACTGGGAAAGGCTGGGATGGGCTTCGGTAAAACGGTTCCACCATTTTTTCAGAGCATTCATGTGGTTCTCCTCATTTCCCCAATTGTTTCATAAAGCATTTACTGACCCTGCGATTGCGGAAGAAATCGGCAATCAGCCGTCCCAGGCCCCGCCAGAAGTGGCCGTTGACCAGCAGAAGAATGTCATCTACCATCTTTTCCGACACCAGGCCCCCGGT
>JAETOP010000063.1 GCA_021771675.1 Oscillospiraceae bacterium
GTAATCGTTGCCCCCGAACTCAGCCCGGTGACGTTTTCTGGGAGAATGTTGAATGGTGGGCACTTTCGGCTATCCCGTAGGGGAGGCAACCTGCCTCCCGCCAAGTAATGTATTTTAAATGTTCCGGTGAATGGGAAATGATACGAATTTGCCTGAACCTGTACCATTTTCGGGGATTGTTCTGCGCGGGCGGCTAATAGCCTCCCCTACGGGTAATCTGTACCTGCCCGATAAATTACAAGTTACCGCTGCGCTGTGTGAAACCGATCAGCACAGGATATGACCACAAAAAATAAGGGGAGAAACACAATGAAAAGGAGAATATTTGCCCTGTTTCTGGCGTTTGCGCTGTGTCTGGGGCCTGTGGCCCGGGGAGAGGAAGCGAAGGCTGTGATCTTTGAAGACGATCTGGGGCGGACGGTGACGGTGGAGGAGCCCAAGCGGGTGGCGGCGCTGATTGGCAGCTTCGCCCACATGTGGTATCTGGCGGGAGGGCTGGACAGCCTGGCCGCCGCTGCCTCGGACAGCTGGACGGGCTTCGACATCCCCCTGGGGGAGGAGGTCATCAACCTGGGCTCCACCAAGAAGGTGAGTCTGGAAACGGTAATCGCCGCCCAGCCGGATTTCATTCTGGCCAGCGTCAACACCGATGCCGACCTGGCCCTCCGGGAGCCTTTGGAGGCCCTGGGTATTCCCACAGCCTATTTCCAGGTGAGTACCTTCGAGGATTACCTGCGGGTGATGAAAATATTGACGGACATCATCGGCTGTCAGGAATACTATCAGAAAAATGTGCTGGGGATCCAGCAGCAGGTGGACTGCGCCAAAGCCCGGGCCGACGGCAGTGAACCCACGGCGCTGTACATCCGGGTCTCCGGCAGCGGATGCAGGGTGAAAAACAGCCAGGGTAGCGTGCTGGGAGAGATGCTCCATGACCTGGGAGCGGTGAACATTGCCGACAGCGAGCAGACCCTGCTGGAAAATCTAAGCATGGAGGTCATTCTGGAACAGGACCCGGAGTTCATCTTCGTGGTGCTCCAATCCACCGACCCAGCCGTTGCTCAGGGGGTGCTGGAAAAAACACTGCTCTCTGACCCCGCCTGGGAGTGCCTGACGGCGGTGGCGGAGGGGCGGTTCTTCTTGATGGATCAGGCGCTTTACAATCTGAAACCAAATAATCGGTGGGGCGAAGCCTATGAAAAGCTTGCGGACATTCTCTATCCCTCGGCGTGAGGGGGCAGTGGTGCTGGCCACGGTGGCAGCGGCGGCGCTCTGCGCCCTGCTGAGCCTGTGCCTGGGGGCGGTGAGCCTGACTCCCGGGGAGCTTCTGGGAGCCCTTTCCCAGGGGGCATCCACCGTACCGGGAAGAATATTGCAGTTTGTCCGCTTGCCAAGGACCTTTGGGGCTCTGCTCACCGGGGCGGCCCTGGGCGTCAGCGGCGTGGTGATTCAGACCGTGCTCCACAATCCCCTGGCGGCTCCCAATATCATCGGCGTCAATGCTGGGGCGGGCTTTGCCGTGGCCCTGGGGGCGGTGTTCTTCCCCGGAGCAGCCTCCGGTGTGCCCTGGCTGGCCTTCGCCGGAAGCCTGGGGGCCGTGATGCTGGTGCTGCTGATCTCCCGGCTCACGGGAGCCTCCAAAATCACATTGGTATTGGGAGGCGTGATGATTTCGAGCCTGTTTAACGCCGCCATCGACGCCCTTCTGGCCTTCCAGCCCGACGCCCTCACGGGCTACGCCGACTTCCGGGTGGGGAGCTTCGCAAGCCTCACCATGGCCCGGGTGGGGGCGGCGGCATTGCCTGTGGCAATCGCTCTGGGGGGAGTTTTGCTCATGGCCCCTCAGCTGGAAATTCTCTCCCTGGGGGATGAGACGGCGGCCAGCCTGGGGCTTCCTGTCCGCCTGATGCGAAGACTTGCGCTGCTGCTGGCAGCGGTGCTGGCAGGGTCGGCGGTGAGTCTGGCGGGAATCATCGGCTTTGTAGGGCTGATCGTGCCTCATTTCATCCGGCGGCTCACCGGGGAGAAGCTGCTGCCATTGCTGCTGGCTTCGGCCTTTGGCGGGGCCGCCTTTGTCAGCCTCTGCGACACCTTGGCACGCACTGTCTTCGCTCCCTATGAGCTGCCGGTGGGGGTGGTGCTGTCGTTTATCGGTGTGCCGGTATTTCTGTGGCAGCTTACAAGCTCCAGGAGGCATCGGGGATGATTGAATTGAAAAATTTATCCGCCGGTTACCAAGGAAAGACAGTAGTAAGGGGGGTAAGCCTCTGCTTCCCACCGGGGCAGGTGACAGTGATTCTGGGCCCCAACGGAAGCGGCAAGAGCACCCTGCTGAGGGCCGCTCTGGGCCTGATTCCCGCGGAGGGCGGGCAGGTGCTTTACGACGGAATTCCCCTGGAAAAGCTCTCCCGCCGTCAGGCTGCTCAAAAGGCCGCCCTGCTGCCCCAGAACCGCCCCCTGGCGGAAATCCAGGCGGAGCGGCTGGTGCTTCACGGCCGGTTCCCCTACCTGTCCTATCCCAGGCAGTACAGCGGGCGGGACCGGGAGATTGCCAGGGAGGCTATGGAGCGCACCGGGGCGGCGGAATACGCCGGGGAGCTGGTGAGCAAGCTGTCCGGGGGCCAGCGGCAGAGCGTGTATCTGGCCATGCTCCTGGCCCAGCAGACCGGAACCGTATTCCTGGACGAGCCCACCACCTTCCTGGACATCCGCCACCAGCTGGAGCTGATGGACTGGGTCAAGGAACTGGCGGCCCAGGGCCGCTCTGCGGTGCTGGTGCTCCACGACCTGCCCATGGCCATGGAATATGGGGAGCAAATCGCCCTGATGGACGGGGGCGCCCTGGCCTTTCTGGGGACCCCAGAGGCACTGTATGAATCCGGGAAAATCGAAGAGGTTTTCGGCATCCGCTTCGCCCGGCTCACCGGGCCAGAGGGCACCCACTATGTATGCCGGCGGAAGGAGAAAGAGGAATGAGCGTCTTTCCGTTTTTTGTGGAATTGGAGGGGAAGCGCTGCCTGGTCGTGGGCGGCGGCAGGGTGGCCCGGCGGAAGGCCCAGGCCCTGCTCCCCTTTGGGGCCGAAGTGACCCTGGTGGCCCCGGAGATCGATAAGGCGCTGAAAGGCCTTCCCGGTGTGGCTCTCTGGCAGCGACCCTTCCGGGAGGGGGATTTGGAGGGCTTCGACTTCGTCATCGCCGCCTCCGATGACCCCCATGTGAACGCCCGGGCGGCGGAGCTGTGCCACGCCCGGCGCATTCCTGTAAACCGGGCGGATGAACGAGACGGCTTCCTCTTCCCTGCCCTGATTCGCCGGGGAGCGCTGACGGTGGGCATCTGTACCGGCGGGAGCAGTCCCGCAGCGGCGGGGTATTTTCGGCGCCTGTTAGAAGCCGCCTTGCCGGAGAAAACCGGAGAAATTCTGGACTATCTGCGCCGCACCCGGGAAACCCTCAAGGCCCGTCTCCCCCAGGGACAGGAGCGCACCGAGCTGCTTCGCTCCCTTGCCGGGGAGAGTCTGCGCAAAGGAGCCCCCCTGACAGCGGCGGAGGAACATATCCTGGAAGAGTCCGTCCCCCGGGGCCGGGTGTATCTGGTGGGGGCGGGCTGCGGCAGCGCCGACCTGATTACGGTGCGGGGATTGCGGCTGATTCAAACCTGTGACGCCCTTATCTATGACGAGCTTATCGACAAATCCCTACTGGATGCCGCCCCGGCCCATGCCGAAAAAATTCCCATGGGCAAACGGGCCGGAGGAAAGAGCGCCCGGCAGGAGGACATCATAGAGGCAATGATCTCCCTGGCCCGGTCGGGAAAAACCGTGGTGCGGCTGAAGGGGGGCGACCCCTACCTCTTCGGCCGGGGCGGGGAGGAGCTGCTCTCCCTGCGGCAGGCGGGAATTGGCTGCCAGGAGGTGCCGGGGATTCCCTCCGCCATCGGCATTCCGGCGGAATTTGACATTCCTGTGACCTACCGCCAGGTGAGCCGCAGCCTGCACATCATCACCGCCCACACAGCCCAGGGGCTGGTGGATTTGGAAAAATACGCCCAGCTGGAGGGAACACTGGTGTTTCTCATGGGGCTGAATCACCTGGAGGCCATCACCCAGGGGCTGATTCGCTATGGCAAAGATGCGATGACCCCTGCCGCCCTGCTCTCCGGTGGGAACGCCCCGGCAAAGCAGTGCATCCGGGGCACTTTGCAGACCCTTCCGGCTCTGGCAAAGGATGCCCAGGCTCCGGCAATTATCTTGGTGGGAGAAGTGGCGGAGCTGGGGCTTGTTTTTCCTGGGGATTTGTGGTAAACTAAAAAGCAACTCTCTTTTGAAAGGAAATTACCAATGAAAACCTGTAAATTCTGCAACGCCGAGCTGCCTGAGGGAACTTCGGTGTGTCCTGCCTGCGGGAAGGACAATGCTGAACAAGAAATCACCCCTCAGAGCGCAGAGCCGATGGATACTTCCAAGGACAACGCTGAACAAGAAACCGTTCTTCAGAGCGCAGAGGCCAAGGACTGCTCCGGCGGGAATAAAAATCTCTCCGTTGGCAAGACCGTGCTGGCTATCGCCGCTGTGGTGGCGGTGGTGATTCTGGCCGTTGGTGTGCTGCTGGGGATCAAGTTTGCTGGCCAGCCCCAGGAGGAAGAAATTGAGACAGTGGAAACCACCCTGGCCGCTGAGGGCGCTGCCCAGGAAACGGTGGCCACCGAGCCTCCCACCGTCCCCGCTGACGGTAATCCCGACGACGTCACCTGCAAGGGCACCTACACCGCCGCCGACGAGGCGGTGATCGCCGCCCGGGATACGGTGGTGGCCACCGCCGGGGAGTATGAACTGACCGTAGGCCAGCTGCAGGTGTACTACTGGATGGAAATGCGCAATTTCATGAGCCAGTATGGCGCCTATGCCTCCTATTTCGGCCTGGACATCAACCAGAGCCTGGACACCCAGGTCTGCGGCCTCCTGGAGGAGGGCTGGACCTGGCAGCAGTATTTCCTGCAAGCGGCCCTCAACACCTGGCACAACTACCGGGCCATGGCCGCCGAGGCAGATGCAAATGGCTATGAGCTGACCGACGCACAGAAAGAGGCTGTGGAGAATGCCGCCGCCCAGCTGGACGAGGCCGCCACCGCCAACGGCTTTGCGTCCGGCATCGACATGGTTCATTCCAGCTTGGGCGCCGCCGCGGAAATCGAGGATTATGTCTACTTTATGGAGATGTATTACAAGGCCAACGGCTACTACAACCAGCTGGCAAGCCAGATTCACCCCACCGACCAGGACCTGGAGGATTTCTTTGAGGCCCATGCCGACGGCTACAAGGCCTCCGGCATCACCAAGGATACCAAGTCTGTGAACGTTCGCCACGTGCTGATCTATCCCGAGGGAGCCGACGGCACCAACATCTTCACCGACGAATTCTCCGAGGAGGCCTGGACTGCCGGTGAGGAGGCTGCCAAGGCCATCCTGGAGGAGTTCCTGGCAGGGGAGCAGACCGAGGACGCCTTTGCCGCCCTGGCCGAGGAGCACTCCCAGGACCCCGGCTCCAACCAAAATGGCGGCCTGTACGAGGGCGTCAAGGAGGGAGAGATGGTGACGGCCTTCAACGACTGGTGCTTCGACCCGGAGCGCCAGGTGGGGGATACCGGCATCGTGAAGACGGAGTACGGCTACCACGTGATGTACTACAGCGGAGATGAGCTGCTGTGGAAGCAGTATGTGGAAAGCGACTTCATCACTGAAAACGCCAACACCCAGGCCAACGAGATTGCGGCAAAGTGCCCCTTCGCCGCCCAATACGGCGAAATTCTCCTGGCCCAGGCGGAGCTGTTCTAAGGGATTATAATTTAGCGCCTCCCCTTGTTTGTGCAAGGGGAGGCGCTTTGTATGTGGGGGCAATACAGTCAACCTGTAGGGGCGGGTCTTGACCCGCCCGCTTGGTAATGGCTTGTGAGTGTTCCGGTGAATGGAACCAGGCGAAGGCTTCTGAGGAAGGCTCCCCTGTGTAAGGGGAGCCTTTGGGGTGCTCCCGCACCAGAGCAACCAACCGGCCGATTCAAAACGAAAGCAGGTCGGCGGGGCAGCGGCCCCTGCGAGACGGATTTTTTGTACGCAAGAACGATATCGGGCTGTTAGTGGGGTAACGATTATTGGCCATCCCCGTGCGAGATTGCCTCCCGGCGCTGCCGGGCCGGGGTTACCAGTCTGGTTCCAGCTCCTTTTTCAGGGGCAGGGCGAAAATTTCGTGGGTGAGAGTGCGGTACTCCCGCAAATCCGTGGTTTTCCGCAGACGCTTGCCGAATCCTTCACTGTCCTGGAACCGGCACAGCAGATACCGCCAGTGCTCCTTCAGGCGGAACATGGCGTTCCGGGAGCCGCCAAAGATGGACAGGTATTCTTCCAGCAGTTCATCGTAAAATGATTCCAGCTTTTTGGGGTCGGTGCCGCCGGGGGCGAGCATCCCCGGGTCGCCGATCAGGCCCCGGCCCAGCATCAGGGCCCCCACCTGGGGAAATTCCTCCTGGAAGGCTTCAATCTGGGAGACTGCGCACAGATTCCCGTTGTAGCACACCGGGGCCCTGCTTTCTGCCAAGCCAAAGCGGAAGCAGTCCATTCGCACCGGGCCCTGGTAGAAATCGGCCCGCAGCCGGGGGTGAACAATCAGCTCTGCAATGGGGTAGCGGTTGAAGATTTCCAGCAGGGGGCTCCATTCTTCTTCATTCTGGAGGCCTATCCGGGTCTTGATAGAGACGGGAAGGGGAGGGTTGGAGGTAATTTGCTCCAAAAACCGGCTCAGTGCCTCGGGCGAGCGCAGCATTCCGCTGCCCTTGCCCTTGGACACCACCGTGCCCGAGGGGCAGCCCAGGTTCAGATTCACCTGGCGGTAGCCCCGGTCCCGGCATACCCGGGTCATAAAGAGAAAGTCCTGGGCGCTTTTGGTCAGCAGCTGGGGCACCACGGTGAAATGCTCCTGGGCCAATGGCAGCTCCCGCTCCTCCCGGGCCGTCAGGCTTCGATGGACGGTGGGGGAGAAGAAGGGGGTGAAATAGCGGTCCACCCCGGGAAAGTATTTGTGGTGCAGCCGCCGGTAGACGCTGTCGGTCAGCCCCTCCAGGGGGGCGAAATAAATGTTCATAGCGGTTCTTCCTTGGGAATTAGGAATGAGGAATTGAGTGTGCCAGCAGCCCGGCAAATTGTAATTTGGCGCACTGGTGCGGGAGCACCCAAGGCTCCCCTGTGTAAGGGGAGCTGGCACGGCGTAAGCCGTGACTGAGGGACTGTGCAGTAAAATGTTACGTATTTGCATTTGCTTGGGCGAAAAGGGACTGCTTTACCACAGAATCGATATTCTCATAAACGCCGGTATAATTCCTGCTGATTTCCCTATTGTTGACTATATTGGCATACCTTTCCACATTGGTTAGCAACAGTATTTAGGTGCCTGCTGTACAGTCCCTCAGTCAGCTTCGCTGACAGCTCCCCTTACACAGGGGAGCCTCGGGCGCTGCCGTGCCAGTGGAACCAGGAACCAACGGGGTGCGCAAAAGCCTTTACCAAGCGGGCGGGTCAAGCTGTAGAGTGTAGTAACATACTTTACAGATTGTGTAATGACATGGTTTACAGTTTTTGATATAGTCAAGTCATACCAATTACTGCATTGCTTACGAAATCCGATACCAAAATGAGGAATTAGGAATTGTCAGGCTGTACGGAATATCATTCCTAACTCCTAACTCCTAATTCCTCATTGCATCAGATTTCCATGATAACAGGCAGGATCATGGGGTTGCGCTTGGTGGTTTTATAGAGGTAGCCGCTCAGATCGTTCTTGATGGCGGACTTGATGGCGCTCCAATCCCGCACCCGCTTGCGCTGGCAGCGCTCGATGGCCTCCACGGCCACCTGCCGCAGCTCCTCCATCAGCTCGTCGGACTCCTTCACGTAGATGAAGCCACGGGTGATGATGTCCGGCCCGGAAATCAAATCTCCGTTTTGGCTGGACAGGTTCACACACACCACCAGCATGCCGTCCTGGGCCAGGTGCTTCCGATCCCGGAGCACTACGCTGCCCACGTCTCCCACGCCGGTGCCGTCAACGAACACCTTGCCAGCGGTGACGGAGGGGGCCACCTTGCAGGACTTGGCGGTGAATTCAAACACCGTGCCCAGCTCCCCAATGTGGATGTTCCGGGGGTTCATGCCCATGGACTGGGCCAGCTTGCTGTGGATTTGCAGGTGCCGCTGCTCCCCATGGACGGGGAGGAAGAACCGGGGCTTCACCAGGGCGTGGATGATTTTCAGCTCCTCCTGGCAGGCGTGGCCGGAGACGTGGAGTCCCTCGCTTTTTTCGTACACCACCTCGGCCCCCTTGCGGTAGAGCTCGTTGATGATGCGGGATACCGCCTTCTCGTTGCCGGGAATGGCGGAGGCGGAGATGATGATCCGATCCCCGGAGGTGATCTCTACCTGCTTGTGGGTGGAGAAGGCCATCCGGTACAGAGCGGACATGTTCTCGCCCTGGGAGCCTGTGGAGACGATAACCACCTTGTTCTTGGGCAGGCTCTTGATGTTGCCGATGTCCACGATGGTGCCGGGCTTGACATTCAGGTATCCCAGCTCCTGGGCGACTTTCAGCATATTCTCCATGCTCCGGCCGGTGACGGCCACCTTCCGGCCGTAGCGCTGGGCGGTGGTGAGCACGGCCTGAATCCGGTGCATGTTGGAGGCGAAGGTGGTGACGATGATCCGCTGGTCGCAGCCCTTGAACTGCCGGTCCAGGCTCTCGGCCACCACGTTTTCACTGGGGGTATAGCCCTGGCGCTCCACGTTGGTGGAGTCAGCCAGCAGCGCCAGAACCCCTTCATTGCCCAGCTGCCCCAGCCGGGCCAGGTCGGTCATGCCGCCCACCGCGGTGGGGTCAATCTTGAAGTCGCCGGTCATCACCACGGTGCCCACGGGAGTGCGGATGGCAAAGCAGACGGCGTCGGCAATGGAGTGGTTGACATGGATGAATTCCACGCTGAAGCATCCGGCCTTCACCACGTCCCCGGGCTTGTGGGTGATGAGCTTCACCTTGTCGTCCAGACGGTGCTCCTCCAGCTTGAGCTTAATCAGGCCGTTGGTCATGGCGGTGCCATGGATGGGGGAGATGACCTCCTTCATCAGATAGGGGATGGAGCCGATATGGTCCTCGTGGCCGTGGGTGATGAACATCCCGCGGAGCTTGCGGGAATTGGCGATGACATAGGAAAAGTCCGGAATCACCAGATCCACGCCGTACATGTCCTCGTCAGGGAAGCCCACGCCGCAGTCCACGATAATCATGTCCTTGCCGTATTCCAGGACGGTCATATTCTTACCGATCTCATCCAGACCGCCCAGAGGGATAATTTTCAGTTTTTCTGCCAAGTTAAATTAAAACTCCTTTCAAAGTGAAGATAAAAAAAGATACGAAATAGTTGTCTATTGGTTTTGCCCAGCTAGCAGTTGAACGGCAGCAGGTGCATTAAGGAATACCTTCCCCCGGGGGCAATGTCGTCAACTTAAGGATTCTACTGTAGGGGAGGCTATTAGCCTCCCGCACAGAACAATCCCCAAAAGTGGCACCAAGTCAGGCAAATCCGTATTATTTTCCATTTTCCGGCTCCATTCACCGGAACACTCAAAAACCGTTACGAAAGCGGGAGGCAGATTGCCTCCCCTACGGGATAGCCGTAAGTGCCCACCATTCAACCCACTGCCGCAAAAGCGTTACCGGGCGGGGTAGGGCAAAAGCGATTACCGACCAGCTCCGTGCGAATTGTCAGCGGCCACTGGCCGCCGCAAAAGCGTTACCGGGCTGAGTTCGGGGGTAACGAGTACAGACCATCTTCAAGCGAGTTTGGCGCCCGGCCCTGCCGGGGGGCGCAAAAAGCAGGCAGCCGCTGAGGGGAAGGAAGGCCCTGAATCGCCTTTTTCACCGCCAACGCCTGCAAAAATCTGTCTAAAGAGGCTCTGAATACTTCAGAATTCCTCCCCTGTTTACCGGGAGATCACCCGCTCCCGCCGGTAGGCCGGGTCTGCCCACCCGCACCAGTCAATGGTAGTATAACACAGTTTTGGGCAAAAGTATACTATTATTTTTGCCGGGACAGGAAAACTGGTTAATTCCCATGGAATTGCTCTTGAATCAGAAGGGAGAATTTGCTATAATGGAGAGACCTCTGGAAAAATTACCTGGGCTGAGGGCTTGGCCCCGGTGAATTCCATTATTGTCAGCAAAATGCGGCGAGGCCGCAGAAGGGAGGCACAAGCAGTGGATAAAAAGCTGAAACGCCTGTTCCGGCCGTCTCGGGGAGTGTACTTTGCCATGATGGCGGCCTTCTGCCTGGGATCCTTCATCACGGGGCAGTATCTGCTGGGAACGGCGGAGCTGGCAGCCATCGGAGCGGCTTTCTTCATTCATCTGTCCCACCAGCACATCAGCGACCGACGGATTCGCCAGTATTTGCAGCGCGCCATCGATACCCTGGAAAGCTCCGGCCAGGGGGCCAGCCCCTTCCCGGCGGTGCTGGTGCAGCTGGGAGACCAGAGCGTGGTGTGGTGCAACGGGAAATTCGCCGAGCTGACGGGGCGGAACGTTTCCTCCGCCAACTGCCAGCTGGAGGATGTCTTGCCGGGCGCCAGCACCGACTGGCTCTCCGGCGGCAAGACGGAATGCCCCCGGGATCTGGAGCTGAATGGCCATCGCTACCGGCTCTTCGGTACAGCGGTGAAGGAGAAGAACGGCCCGCCCCTGGTGGGGGTCATCTATCTCAACGATTTGACGGAGCTGTACCAGGTCCGGGACGAGTATATCCGCTCCCGGCCGGTGGTGTCCATCATCATGGTGGACAATTTTGAGGAGCTGACCCGCAACCTCACCGAGGGGGCCATCTCCACCCTGAACGCCAAGCTCAACGACGCCATCACCCACTGGACCGAGCCCTACCACGGCCTGCTGCGGCGGCTGGAAAAGAACCGGTTCCTCTTCGTGTTTGAAAAGCGGGATTTGGAGGATGCCGTCAGCCACAAATTCTCCCTGCTGGAGGATGTGCACCAGATTGTCAGTCCCACGGGGCTGGCCGCCTCCGTATCCATCGGACTGGGCGTGGACGGCAGCTGCTTTGAAGAGGGCTACAATTTCGCCGCCCTGGGCCTGGAAATGGCCCTGAGCCGGGGCGGCGACCAGGCGGTGATCAAGGACCGGGTGAACTTCACCTTCTTCGGCGGCCGCAGCATCGAGGCGGACTATTCCAGCAAGGTCCGCTCCCGGGTAACGGCCAGCTCCCTGATGGAGCTCATCGGCCAGAGCAGCCGGGTGTTCGTCATGGGCCACAGCAACGCCGACCTGGACTCCCTGGGCGCAGCCATGGGCATCTGCTGCCTGTGCCGGAAGAAGGGCAGGCAGGCGAACATCGTCATGGACCTGGAAAAGAACAGCGTGAAGAAAATGCTGGAGGAGGTTCGCCAGGTGCCGGAATACGACGGGGTCTTCCTCTCCGGTCAGGAGGCCATGGTGGCCTGCGACAATGGCAGCATTCTGGTGGTGGTGGATACCAACCGGCCAGATCAGGTGGAGTACAAGCCCCTGTTGGAGGCCATTGCCAAGGTCTGTGTGGTGGATCACCACCGCCGGGCTGCCGATTATATCAATCCCGTGGTGGTAAACCTCCACGAGACTTACGCCTCCTCTACGTCAGAATTGGTGACGGAGCTGATTACCTACGCAGCGGAGAGCGCCGACGTGCTGCCCATCGAGGCCAAGGCGCTGTTGGCGGGCATCTGCATGGATACCAAGTTCTTCAACGTCCGCACCGGTGAGCGCACCTTCGAGGCGGCGGCCACGCTGCGCCGGATGGGCGCCGACACCACGGAAATTAAGCTTTTGATGCAGAACGATTTCCAGGATACCGTGGCCAAATACCAGATTGTGAAGTCCGCCCGGCTGTACCGGGGAGAGCTGGCCGTGGCCGCCCTGGACTACACCACCACCCGTCCCCTGGCCGCCCAGGCGGCGGACGATATGCTGAACATCTCCGGCATCACCGCCTCCTTCGTCCTCTACCCCGACGGCGACCAGATCATGATCTCCGCCAGGAGCATCGGCAAGGTGAATGTGCAGATGGTGCTGGAACCCTTGGGCGGCGGCGGCAACGCCATGGTCGCCGGGGCCCAGCTGAAGGACGTGGATTCCAAGGAGGCCCTCAGCCGCCTGGTGGAGGCCATTGATAAGTTCTTTGAGGAATAGGGAGGAAAGAAGATAGAAGATATGAGATATAAGATACA
This sequence comes from Oscillospiraceae bacterium, assembly GCA_021771675.1. The sequence goes on from JAETOP010000063.1 coordinate 12,303, forward strand.
AGATATACTGTATCTTTCCTCTATCTCGTATCCTTCTTCTATCTTATATCTCGTATCTCATATCTTATATCTTAACTAAGGGGAGTAATTCATATGAAAGTAATCTTAACACAGGATGTGAAGGGTAAGGGCAAGAAGGGCCAGATGATCGAAATCTCCGATGGCTACGCCCGGAATTTCATGCTGCCCCGGAAGCTGGCCATCGAGGCCACCCCTGACGCCGTGAACACCATGCGCATGAACGACAAGGCCACCCAGGAGCGGATCGCCCGGGAAAAGGCCGAGGCCATGGACACCGCCAGAAAACTGCGGGAGCTGACTGTGGTGGTGAAGGCCAAGGGCGGCGGCGCCGGCCGGCTCTTCGGCTCCGTCACCAACCAGGAAATCGCCGATTCCCTGAAAAATCAGGCGGGCATCGCCCTGGACAAGCGGAAGATTGTCCTCTCCGACCCCATCAAGACCGTGGGTACCTACACCGCCACCTGCCGTCTGGGCTACGAAATCACCGCCCCCCTGACGGTAAAAATCGTGGAAATATAAGCAAGGCGATAGCCTGTAAGTCCATGCACTGGTGCGGGAGCACCCAAAGGCTCCCCTGTGTAAGGGGAGCTGTCAGCGAAGCTGACTGAGGGACTGTACAGCAGGCACTGAAATGATTGCACAATCCAATGTGGAAAGGTATACCCCAATTCTCTACCCTTTTCTATAAATAACAGGGTGTACTGAAATAACGGGACAGTGGCAGACGAACACCTCCGGTATTCGCCCTACATGGTGCAAATATAGAAAATTTCACTGCACAGTCCCTCAGTCACGGCTTCGCCGTGCCAGCTCCCCTTACACAGGGGAGCCTTCGCTCAGAAACCGGCACCTGATACCATTCGACGGACTGCTCAAAAGCCATACGGAGGCGGGAGGCTGATAGCCCCCTACGGTGAGAAAGGCAGTTCGTAGGACCTTTATGACCGCAAAAGCGTTACCGGGTGGGTTAGGGAAAGAACGATTACCTCCCAGCCCCGTGCGAATTGGCAGCGGGCCCTGCCCGCCTGCGCTTCAAAACAAGAAAAAAGGAGTGTGCCTCCATGGATGAGGAATTAACCCCCCGGCAAGTGCCCCACTCTCTGGAGGCCGAGCAGGCGGTGCTGGGCTCCATCCTGATTGACAGCCGCTGTATCACGGATGTGGTTGGCACGGTGAAGCCGGAGGATTTCTACCTGGAACAGAACCGGGAGATTTTTGAGACCATCTACACCATGTTCAATTTCTCCCAGACCATCGACCCGGTGACGGTGCTGGATAAGATGAAGGAGCTGGGGGTCTACCACGACAATTCCCGGGACTACATCGTCCAGCTCATGGAGATCACCCCCACCGCCGTGAATGTGGGCCGGTACGCCAAAATCGTCCAGGAGAAGGCCATGCTCCGGGGCCTGGGCCAGGCGGCGGGGGAGATCAGCCAGATGGTCTCCGAGCAGGTTGGCTCTTCCTCGGAAATTCTGGAATCCGCTGAGAAAAAAATTTACGCCCTGCGCAAGGGCGAGCGTGGCGACAGCCTGGAGCGGATCAGCACCACGCTGCACAAGGTTTTCGACCGGCTGACGGAGCTGAGCATGTCCGACTCCGCCATCCCGGGGCTGTCCACGGGCCTGCGGGATCTGGACACCAAAATCAACGGCCTGAACAAGTCCGACCTGATTCTGATTGCCGCCCGGCCCGCCATGGGCAAGTCCGCCTTTTCCCTGAATTTGGGGATGAACGTGGCCAAGGAGTACGGCACCACCGTGGCCATCTTCAACTTGGAGATGTCCCGGGAGCAGCTGGCCATGCGTCTGCTGTCCGCCCAGAGCTGGGTGGACAGCCAGAAAATGGCCACTGGCAAGCTGTCGGAGGAGGAGTGGGGCAAGCTCTGCCTGGGCTCCGCCGCCCTGAGCCAGACGGACATACGCATCGACGACAATCCCTCCATCACCGTGGCGGAGATCAACGCCAAATGCCGGAGACTGGACAATCTGGGCCTGGTCATCATCGACTATCTACAGCTGATGACCGGCTCCGGCTACGGAAAAAACAGTGAAAACCGGGTCACCGTGGTGGGCGAAATCTCCCGGGCCCTGAAAATCATGGCCAAGGAGCTGAACGTGCCGGTGATCTGCCTGAGCCAGCTGTCCCGTGCGGTGGAGAGCCGGACGGACAAGCGGCCCATTATGTCCGACCTGCGGGAATCCGGAGCCATCGAGCAGGACGCCGACGTGATTATGTTCCTGTACCGGGACGAGTACTACAACCCCAACACCGAGGACAAGGGCTATGCCGAGTGCATCGTCTCCAAAAACCGCCACGGAGAGACGGGGACGGTGAAGCTGCAATGGATGCCCCAGTACCAGCAGTTCGCCGACCGGGAGTGGAAGCATGCTGAATAAACTCTCCGCCGCCCTGAAAACCCTGGTTCAGCCGGGAGACCGGGCGGTCTGCGCCGTCTCCGGGGGAGCTGATTCGGTGGCGATGCTGTTTGGAATGTATCTGATTCGGGAAAAATTGGGGGTGGAGCTGGCCGCCGCCCATTTTAACCACCATCTCCGGGGGGCGGAGTCCGACGCCGACGAGGCCTTCGTCCGGGAGTTTTGCGCCGGCTACGGCATCCCCCTGACCGTGGGAGGCGCTGCCGTTCAGCCCGGGAAGAAGGGGCTGGAGGCCGCCGCCCGGGAGGCAAGATACGCCTTCCTCCGGCAGCTCCCCGGGAAAATCGCCACCGCCCACACCGCTGACGACAACGCCGAGACGGTGATCCTCCACCTGCTCCGGGGCACGGGGCTCCGAGGGCTGGGGGGCATCGCTCCGGTGAACGGAAAAATCATCCGCCCCATGCTTGACATCACCCGGCAGGAGGTGGAGGCCTTTTTGGAGGAATACCACCTTCCACATCGGGAGGACAGCTCCAATGCCGCTGACGAATTCCTGCGCAACCGCATCCGCCATGGTGTGATGCCTTTGCTGCGGGCGGAAAATCCCAGTGTGAGCCTGAGCCTGTCTGCCCTGGCCCGGCAGCTGCGGCAGGACGAGGACTATTTGCAGGCCCAATTGGAGCCGGAGCTGCCCCCGGTGTCCAAGCTGCGGGAGCTCCACCCGGCGCTGCAAAGCCGGTATCTGAGTAGATTTCTGAAGCGCAGCGGCATCCCCGAGCCGGAACAGGCCCATATCCGCTCCGCCCGGGAGCTGCTCTTTTCGGGGAAGCCCTCCGCCCGGATGGATTTCCCCGGGGGAGTGGTCATCGCCCGGGACTACGACCGGCTGCGGGCCCTGGAGGCTTCGGCCGCCCCGGAGAGAGCGGAAATTCAAGTTCCTGGGATGGTGGAGCTGCCCCGGTGGGGCATCCGGGTCAGCTGCTCGGAAACGCCCAACGGGGGCTTTGGGGTGACGCTGGCGGGTGGCCTGTGGGTTCGCAGCCGCCAGCCGGGAGACGAGATCCGGCTGGCCGGCGGCACCAAGAGCATCAAAAAGCTGATGATCGACCGGAAGATCAGCGCCCATGAGCGCTGCCGCATTCCCATCCTGGCAGACAACGCCGGGGTGATCTGGGCCGGGCAGCTGGGAGTCAATTTGAGCCGGCTGGAGGAAGAGGCAAGTTGTTATATTCTGGTAGAAAGTATATGAATTAGGAGTTAGGAATTAGGAATGATCGACACTGACCTCTGATCGGGAAATTGGTGCTTGGCAGTGCGTTGAATGGTAGCAGGTGACGGTTTTTGAGGGAGGCTCCCCTGTGTAAGGGGAGCTGGCACGGCGAAGCCGTGACTGAGGGACTGTGCGGTGAAATGTTATGTATTTGCATCAAGTTAGGCGAATACCGGAAGAGTTCGTTTACTGCAATCCCAATATTTCAGTGCTCTCTGTTATTATAGAAAAGGTAGAGAATTGGATCGTACCTTTCCACAGTGGACTGTACAGTCATTTCAGTGCCTGCTGTACAGTCCCTCAGTCAGCTTCGCTGACAGCTCCCCTTACACAGGGGAGCCTTCCTCAGAAGCCATCGCCTGCTACCATTCAACGTTCTGCTGCAAAAGCGTTACCGGGCTGAGTTCGGGGGGTAACGATTACTGACCATCTCCGTGCGGCATTGGGGTGAAGCGCCCTGCGCTTCAAATTACAATTTGCTGCGCAACCGATGGGTGTACTGTTAAAAGCAGGGAGACAAAGGGAATGCAATTCCTCATTCCTAACTCCTAATTCCTAATTATCCAAAAATACAGCGGGAGGAAAGAGAAAAATGGACAATGACATTCAGCAGGTTCTCATCACCGAGGAGCAGATTCAAAGCAGAATCCGGGAGCTGGGAGAGGTTCTGACCCGGGAATACGCGGGGAAGAATCCCGTGATTGTGGGCGTCTTAAAGGGCGTGGTGATTTTCTACGCGGACATGGTCCGCCAAATCAAGGTGCCCTGCCAGATGGACTTCATGTGGCTGTCCTCCTACCAGGGTACGAGCTCCACCGGAGAGATGATCGTCAAGCGGGACGTGGGTGTGGACATCCGGGGCCGGCACGTGCTGATTCTGGAGGACATCTACGACACCGGCAGCTCCCTGGACTTTACATACCGGCATCTCATGTCCAAGGGCCCCGCGTCCTTGAAAATCTGCACCCTGCTGGATAAGCCGGAGCGCCGGAAGCCCGGCATCACCCTGAAGCCGGATTATGTGGGCTTTACGGTGCCCAACGCCTTTGTGGTGGGCTATGGCCTGGACTACAACGAGCAGTATCGAAACCTGCCCTATGTGGGCATTCTGAAAAGCGAAGTTTACGAAAAATAAGGAGATACGTCATTGAAGAACCAACGCAAAAATTTTTCCCCGCTGATCTATCTGCTGGGGCTGGTGCTGGTGCTCAGCTGGGCCATGGGAAACTTCGGCCAGAAGAGCAACGCCATCGCCTATTCCAATCTGGTGAAGCTGTTCCAGCGGGAGCAGGTGTCCCAGTTCCTGGTGAAGGGGGATGAAATTACCCTGCTGCTGCGGGAGCCTTACAATGGAAAGACCACTCTTCGCACCGGCTTGGCGGATTCAGAGGTCTTCCGGGCGCAGATGCAGCCCTTGTTCGATCAGCAGACGGCCTCCGGGGTGCTGGAAGCCTATGATTTTGTGGCGGACAAGAGCTACACCCCCTATGACTTCATCCTGCCGCTGCTGGTGGCCGGGGGCGTGCTGCTGCTGGCCTGGTTCCTGCTGGTGAGCCGGCTCAACGGGGGCGGGAATCCTGCCTCCCAGTTTGGCAAGGCCCGGACGGTGCAGGGCGTGCCCGAGGGGCAGAAGCTCACATTCCAGGACGTGGCCGGGGCGGACGAGGAGAAAGAGGAGCTGCAAGAGGTGGTGGACTTCCTCCGCTCCCCGGAGAAGTACACCGAAATGGGCGCCAAAATCCCCCACGGGCTGCTGCTGGTGGGCCCTCCGGGCACCGGCAAGACATTGCTGGCCCGGGCCACCGCCGGGGAGGCCGGGGTGCAGTTTCTGTCCATCTCCGGCTCCGATTTTGTGGAGATGTACGTGGGCGTTGGCGCAAGCCGGGTGCGGGACCTGTTTGACCAGGCCAAAAAGCTGGCTCCCGCCATTGTCTTCATTGACGAAATCGACGCCGTGGGCCGCAAGCGGGGCAGCGGTCTGGGCGGCGGCCACGACGAAAAGGAACAGACCTTGAACCAGCTGCTGGTGGAGATGGACGGCTTCGGCCGCACCGAGGGAGTTATCGTCCTGGCGGCCACCAACCGGCCGGACATTCTGGACCCCGCCCTGCTGCGGCCCGGCCGGTTCGACCGGCAGATTCAGGTGAACCGCCCGGACGTGAAGGGTCGGGAGGAAATTCTGAAGGTCCACGCCAAAGGCAAGCGGCTGGATGAATCCGTGAACCTGAGGACCATCGCCCGCTCCACCGCCGGATTCACCGGGGCGGACCTGCGCAACCTCTTGAACGAGGCCGCCATTCTGGCGGTGCGGAACAACCGGCCCGCCTTCACCATGGAGGATGTGGACGAGGCCATGATGAAAATTCTGGCCGGCCCCGCCAAGAAGAACCATGTGGCCTCCCGCCGGGATTTGAAGACCACCGCCATCCACGAGGCGGGCCATGCCGTGGCCATGTACCACCTGCCCACCCATGACCCGGTGCGCCACATCTCCATCATTCCCCGGGGCAGAAGCCTGGGCGCCACCTGGTATCTGCCCAAGGACGACTCCTCCAACCTGACCAGAAACGAGATGTACGAGCAGATCGTGGGCCTGCTGGGAGGCCGGGTGGCAGAGGATTTGTTCCTGGGGGACATCTCCGTAGGGGCCTCCAACGACATTGAACGGGCTACCAATCTGGCTAAGGACATGGTGGCCCGCTACGGCATGAGCGAAAAGATCGGCACCATCAGCTATCTGGACGGCGGCGAGGTCTTCATCGGCCGGGACTACCAGACCACCAAGAGCTACTCCGAGGAGGTGGCGGGAGCCATCGACCGGGAGGTGAAGGCACTCATCGACCGGGCCTACGCCCACTGCAAGAAAATCCTCTCCGAAGACGGCGGGAAGCTGAACACCCTGGCGGACTACCTGCTGGAGCACGAGTCCATCACCGGTGAGCAGTTCGCCAACCTGATGGAGGGCCGGGAGATTGGAGAGGCCTCCGCCACCTCCCTCACCGATGGATTTGAGGAAGAGTAATGGCGGTCAAGCCTGCCTGAAAATGGTGTGTAATCATTGCCTGGTGTGACTGCTGCAATTGTGAGGTTTCTGAAAAGCAGAGTTTCCCACAATATGAAATCCCCTTACTGTTTTGCAGTAAGGGGATTTGACGGTTATACGGCGTAGAGCAGCACCGAGAAGAATTGGAGGACGCTGCCCAGAACTACGAAGATGTGGAATACCGAGTGCATCCACCGCTTCCGGGAGCCAATGCCGTAGAGCACCGCACCGATGGTATAGGCGATGCCCCCCAGGAGCAGCAGCCAAAACCCCGGCAGGGTGAGCACCTCAAAGGTCTGCTTCATGAAGGGGAGGATGGCCCAGCCCAGGCCGATGTAACAGACCATGGAGAGCACGTTGTATTTTTTCAGATCGATGGCGGTGAGCACCGTGGCGAAAATCGCCATGACCCACTCGAATGCGAACAGTCCCCAGCCAATTTTGGGGTAGGCGGGCCGCAGGGCGGAGAGGGACATGACGGTATAGGTGCCGGCGATGAGAAAATAGATGGTGCAGTGATCCACCACCTGCATCACCTTCTTGCCCATCCCCACCGGCATGCCGTGGTACACACTGGACACGGTGTACAGGGCGATCATGCTGGCTCCATAGATGGAGGAGGACACGATGCCGTAGAGATTGTGGTGCAGCGCCGCAAATACCACGCACAGCACCAGCGCCGCCACTGACAAGGCTCCACCCACAATGTGGGTGATGGTGTTCATCAATTCTTCTCCCCGGGTATAGTCCGGCAGCACCCGGTCCCGGAGTTTGGTTCGTTTCATGGGGAATGCTCCTTTCTGGAATGCGCCCCGCTCAGAACCTGGGCGGACGCCTATCCATAGGATAGCCCAAACTGGAAAAATTGCACCCTACTTGCTGCACTTTTTCCTCTCCAAACCGGAGTAGAGGGCCTCTCCCCAGAGTAGAGAGGCGATATTGCCTAAAAAAGAGTTGACAGATTGTGCATCTTCCACTAAAATCAAACCATTACAAACGAAGAGAGAAAAGAGGCGGCGACAATGAAAAAGACAGCATTCCTCACCCTGGAAAAGGCCAGGGAGATTACGGCCCAGATTCCCACCCCCTTCCATCTGTACGACGAGGCAGGCATCCGTGCCAACGCCCGAGCGCTGAAAAAAGCCTTTGCCTGGAACAAGGGTTTTAAGGAGTTTTTCGCGGTGAAGGCTACCCCCAATCCCTATATTCTGAAAGTTCTCCATGAGGAGGGCTGCGGCTGCGACTGCGCCACCTATACAGAACTGCTGCTGGCGGAGGCTGTGGGCATCACCGGCCACGACGTGATGTTCTCCTCCAACGTCACCCCTCGAAAGGATATGGAAAAGGCCCGGGAGCTGGGAGCCTACATCAACCTGGACGACGCCACCTATGTGGATTTCCTGGCGGGGCTGGGCCCGGTGCCGGAGACGGTCTGCCTGCGCTATAACCCCGGCGGCTCCTTCAGCCTGGGCAACACCATCATGGATATGCCCCGGGACGCCAAGTACGGCATGACCGAGGACCAGATGGCCGGGGCCATCAACCGCCTCCAGAAGCTGGGTACCAAGCATTTTGGCATCCACGCCTTCCTGGCCTCCAACACCACCACCAACGAGTATTACCCGGAACTGGCCAGCCAATTGTTCCGCCTGGCGGTGCGGCTGCGCAACGCCACCGGAGCGGATTTTACCTTCATCAATCTCTCCGGCGGCATCGGCGTGGACTACCGGCCCGAGCAGCCCAGCTGCAATATCCAGGCCATCGGCGACGGGGTGCGCTCCCGGTTCGAGCAGATCATGACTCCGGCAGGGCTGGGGGATGTGGCCATCTACACCGAGCTGGGCCGGTTTATGCTGGCGCCCTTCGGCCATCTGGTCTCCACCGTACTCCACCAGAAGCACATCTACCGGGAGTACATCGGTTTGGACGCCTGCGCCGCCGACCTGATGCGCCCGGCCATGTACGGGGCCTATCACCACATCACCGTGCTGGGGAAAGAGGATGCCATTTTGGACCATGTGTATGACGTGGTCGGCGGCCTGTGCGAAAACAACGACAAATTTGCCATTGAGCGGAGCCTCCCCCAGATCGACGTGGGGGACATTGTGGTCATCCACGACACCGGCGCCCACGGCTTCTCCATGGGCTACAACTACAACGGAAAGCTCCGCTCCGCCGAGGTGCTTTTGAAGGAGGACGGCTCCTTCCAGCTCATCCGCCGGGCCGAGACGCCCATGGACTATTTTGCCACATTGGACATTACCGGCTTTACGTTCCATAACTGATTTGTTAAAATTCCACAAAATCTACGCTTAAATTTTGGGATTGAGATGGCGAAAATAACAAAGAAAATTCATGTTTTTCTTCTTTGACTATGATATAATATGCGATGGAATGAAGAGCGATCTTTTATCCAACCGTCAAAAAGGAGAACCTTATGAATAATATTTTGTTTTTTCTGCTGCCCAAAGCCATGTGCGCCTACCTGTACGACGACTATACCGTCCGGCAGGCCCTGGAAAAAATGGAGGCGGCAGGCTATCAGGCGTTACCCATTCTGAACCGCCGGGGAGAATACCGGGGCACCATTACCGAAGGAGACCTGCTCTGGGCCATGAAGAACGTCTGCTACATGGACATTCGGCAGGCGGAGGCCCACCGGATCATGGAGATTTACCGCCGGAAGGACAATGTGCCCGTCCGGGTCACCACTTCCATGCACGAGCTCATCGACCGGGCATCCACCCAGAATTTTGTGCCTGTGGTGGATGATAAGGACACCTTCATCGGCATCGTGAAGCGCAGCTCCATCGTTCAGTACTGCAAGCAGACACTGTTCCCCGAGGATTGATGTACATACCGAAAAGGGCTGCTCCCCAAACGGAGCAGCCCCCAATTTTTTGGGGGGGACGCTATAAAATTGTAATTTAACGAGGCGTTCCGTAGGGCTTATGTCATGACCCCGCCGACCAGGTTCCGCTTTTTGAGCAATGCGTTGAATGGTATCGGGTGACGGCTTCTGAGAAAGGCTCCCCTGTGTAAGGGGAGCTGTCAGCGAAGCTGACTGAGGGACTGTGCAGTGAAATGTTACGAATTCGCAGCAAGTTAGGCGAAAAGGTAAGACTGTACTGCGACAGTCCCTCAGTCACGGCTTCGCCGTGCCAGGAAAGCTGCGGCTTTCCCCGGTGGCGGCTCTGCC
>JAETOP010000194.1 GCA_021771675.1 Oscillospiraceae bacterium
CAGTTCCGAGCGGGAGCGCCCGTCCATCTGAATGGCCTGCCGTACCAGTTCCATATCCAGCCCCACGCCGCGGTCGTTGATCTCCTGGTCGAGATGGTATTCCTCCCACACGCTGTCCGGCACGGGATATTTGGAGAGCCTTGCTTGGATGGACATCTCCGTCTCCACATCGCGGATGTTGTATCGCTTGAACGCCAGCCACTTATCCGGGGCGTGCTCCGGCAGATTGCGGGTGCGCTGGCCGTTTGACTTAGTTGGCGCACAGGGCTGGCAGAAATATTTGATGAGGTCTTTGCCTTCGGTCAGCTTTTGCTTTTCCAATCCGAGAACAGCCCCGACTCCCTCCAGGGATAAGGGTAGCCCCATATACGCCGCCCAGACCATCGAGCATTTCCAGGAGTCCGGCTCCAGATAGTCGCCGGTCGGATAGCCCAGAAAGCGTGACAGGCAGATGCGTTCAAAATTGGCATTGAAGGCCCACTTAGTTACCTTGTCATCCTCCAGAGCGCAAAGAATCTCCGAGGGAATTTTCTCCCCGCAGGCAAGGTCTATCTGCTGTACGGAACCGCCGTCCACGCTGTAGGCAAAGAGCAGTATTTCAAAATCGGAAGACTCCACATAACGGTACACGCCTGTTTTGGCAAGGGGCTGGTCGCTATAGGTCTCCAGGTCGATTGATAAGGTTTGCATTTCGTCACTTCCTTCCATACCCCAATAGGGCGGCAGATCGCTCCGCCGCCCTGGGGATTGGTTGTTATTTCTCCAGCAGCTTCATGCGGTTTTCGTGATACTCTGCGTCACGGGCCGCCTGTTCCCGCTCACGCTTTTCACGCTTGCGGTCATAGATGAAGGACTGAATACTGCTAATCAGAATGACTGCGCTGACGCACAGCCAGATGGCGAGAAGAGCGAGGAGAAGGATCGTCTGAATTGTTGTCATAGTCGTTTACCTCCCTTGTCTTAACCGAGGAAATCCTCGTCGTCGTCAGTTGCGAAGTCGGCTTCAGCGCTGGCCTTGCCGCCCAGGGGCTCGCCGGGACGGATGAGCTGCAGATTGTTCAGCCCACAGGCGATGCCCTTGTTGCCGTTGCTGTTGAAAGCGTACAGGTTGATGGACGCTCTGCCGTACACGCCGGAATACACCTCGGAGCGGGTCAGAACAGGATTGCGGTCTGCGTCCACGATGCCGGGAGCGGTGGCGGAGTTGGCATTGATGAAGTAGGCGTTCGCATAGGCGGGATCGTCGGGTCTTTCAATGTCGCCGTCTCTCAACGGAGTCTTGATTGCGGAGAGAGGAGGCACGCTGCGACCGTTACCCTTCAGCTTGGCCTGTCCCTCCTGGTAGGCGGCTTCGATGGCGGCCTTGATTTTCGCCACCGTCCGGGTATCGGACTTCGGGATGATCAGCGACACCGAGTACTTCGGCGTGCCGCCGTTGATGGACTTGGGCTCCCAGACGTTGGCATAGGACCAGCGGGTGTCGGGACCGGTGATGACCTTCATAGGGTTGTTGACTCTGTTTGTGTTGTTAGACATATTACATTTCCTCCATAAAATCATTTTTTGCGGTATTCCATTCGGGCCGTTTATCACTCGACCGCACGAGCGTCGGCCTGCCTTGCGGCTTTTCAATGTAGGGTGTGAGAAGCTCCTCAAAGCGGGATTTGCCCAGCAGCTTCTGCATGGCGGTGATGCCGAGGAGTTTCTTTTCGTAGGGGTCGAAACCGGCGCCTTCGACGGCTGCGGCCACAGCGGCTTCACTGGTGTATTTGCGGTTGGAGCGGCCCTCGACCAGCTTCCAGCCGGGGAACGCCGTGCCGCTGACTGCCTGCCGGAGAGCGTATTCCTTCACATCCGCAGCCCAGGCGGCAAGAGCGTCCACCTTGTCAAGGATGTCGGCGATCTCCTCATCAGTCAGGAGGGGCGGCTCCTCAAAGTCGTACCGGGCAAGCGCGAGATTCGCTTCGGCTCGTTCCCGGCATTCGGCCTTTGCCTTGCAGAACCGGCACCATTCGCCGCAGTGAAAATCGCCGCCACCCTCGTATGCCAGCTTTGCCTTATAGGTCAGGTCGTTCTGCGCCCATTCGAGCAGACCGTCCTTTTCCATGATGCAGACGCTGATATTGGATTTCCTGGGCTGGTAGATGGTCATGCGGACGGAATCGATGTCGTAGATGCCGTCAAAGAT
>JAETOP010000064.1 GCA_021771675.1 Oscillospiraceae bacterium
CGCAAGACAAGGCAGAGGAACGCAAGCCATACTGTATGTATGGCAAGTGACGATAACGCCGTATTGCGTCAATAGACCAAGCTGATATTAAAGATTTTAATCAAGAATTAGTATCAGGGCAATCTTCCACATCGCCTTCCATATCCACCGGTAATTTCAGTTGGATTGGTGAATAATTCATATTTGTAATTTTTATTGTGCTTATCGGTTTCACTCAGAAACCCGGCCAATTGGGCAAAATCCAGGGATTTTTTCGTTGGTTGCACTGGTGCGGGAGCACCTAAAGGCTCCCGAAGTGTAAGGGGAGCTGTCAGCGAAGCTGACTGAGGGACTGTACAGCAGGCACTGAAATGATTGTACAGTCCAATGTGGAAAGGTACAATCCAATTCCCCGCATTTCCCCATAATAACAGGATGCACTGCAATAAAGGGATTACGGTAGACGAACTTTTCCGGTATTCGCCTAAGCTTCATGTAAATACGTAACATTTCACCGCACAGTCCCTCAGTCACGGCTTACAACCTGCCAGCTCCCCTTACACAGGCAATGTCATTAACTTAAGACATCCCGTAGGGGAGGCTATTAGCCTCCCGCTTTCGTAACGGTTTTTGAGTGTTCCGGTGAATGGAGCCGGTAAATGGAAAATGATACGGATTTGCCTGACTTGGTGCCGCTTTTGGGGATTGTTCTGCGCGGGAGGCTAATAGCCTCCCCTACAGTAGAGTCCTTAAGTTAATGACATTGCTTACACAGGGGGGGCTTTGCTCAGAAACCTTTCCGTCGTTCCGTTCAACGTCCTGCCAATGTACGATTTTGCTTGGTTGCTAAGTGAAACCGATAAGCAAGATTTTTATTTTGCCCGGTAACTTAATGAAACTGCGATTACGTGGCATCTTCAAGCGAGTCTGCCCCCAGTGCTACTGGGGCAGAAGAATTCGATTTCCTCGCCCAGAGGGCCTTTGCAGAAGGCAATGCGCATGGAAAAGGGCGGCTCGGAGGGGAACGTCTTGTCCTGGGGCTCCAAAATGACCGGGTAGCCCGCCTGGATGACAGCCCGGACACAGCCGTCTACATCATCGGTTTCCAGGGCCACATGGCGCAGAACCCCCTTTTGATGCTCCCCATTTGGGCCCAGAAATACCTCGATCATGCCGCTGCCCGTGTCCAGCAGCATCCCGCCCTGCCACCGGCGGAAAAGCTTCAGGCCAAGAACACCCCGGTAGAATTCCTCCACCCGCTGGAATTCCTCCGGGGTGGCGCACTTCATGGAAATGTGGTGCAGTCCTGTAATCATGGCACGGCCCTCAGAACAGCAGTACGCCGGCCAGACCCACCAGCAGGAGGATCACCGGATACAGAGCGTATTGCAGCAGCCTGGGGGTGGTGCCGCCCTCCTCCCCATTGTAAAAATGGGTCAGCAGGAGGCCGAAGGGGGCGAAGAGGAACAGGGGATTTCCCACCGTGCACACCAGGGCAGCGGAGGCGGCGGCGAGATACGCCATGGTATGGCGGTGGCGCAGCTCCCACAGGAAGAAGCTCATCAGCACCATGGGGACGCCATACTCCACCCGGCCCATCCCCGCCCACATGCAGGCGGCGAAGAGCACCAGGATGCGGATGAGCACATTTTTCACCGTTTTGCCGTCATAATAATCGAGCAGATAGAGCATCACCACCACCAGCACCAGACCGAACACCGGGTTCAGGGGGAGCAGGCGGAGAAAATCGCCGGTGAGGGCAAAATGATAGGGCACCTGGCTGACCAGGGAAAGCAGAATCAGCCGCTGGATGTATTTCTTCACGCTGGAGGTACGGCTGAAGCCATCCACCGTGAGCACGGCGAAAATGGGCACCGCAATGCCCTCCACGGCCCAGAGGACGATGGCCGCCGTGGCGGCGTTCATGGCATCGGCGGAGGAGTTCAGCAGCTGGGCCAAGTCGGCGCCGGAGGCCATACCCAGCACCCGGTTTTGCAGGATGCCCCGGCCCAGCATCCCCAGGGCAGCGATGAGCAGGCCAGTGAGCCGCAGCTTGCTCCGGTCCAGACCGGAGGGACGTTGAGGGGTAAGTCGTGCTTCCATAAATCGCTCCTTTTCAACTTACTGCGGGGCGGCATATCAGCCGCCCCGACAATCGGGAAATTGTTACCGGGACTGATACAGCACCGCCACAGCATAGGGGGGCAGGGTCAATTCATTTCCCTCCTGGGTGACGGGGACCTCGTCCACGGTGAGGGTACCCGCCAGGGTGAAGTCCTCATAGCCCGTCAAATCGCACACCTTCTCCCCAGTGCTGATGTTCATCAGGATGATGCAGCTCTCGGCGTCCCAGGTCTTCCGGGTGGCGCTGACACAGCTGTGATTCAGCGCCGCTTCGGCGGTGGGGATTCCGTGGGAGATCACCGGGTACTCCCGGCGCAGGGCGATGGCCCGGCGGTAATACTGATAGATGGAATGTTCGTCCTCCCGCTGGGTTTCCAGGCTCCCCAGGGGGTATTCCTCGGGAAGCTCACACTCCGGGGGCGGGTTGGTGGTGCCGTCATTCCCGGCCTCATTCCAGAGCATGGGGGCCCGCTTGCTGGGGTCGTTGCCGCTGCCCGGCATCCCCAGCTCCTCGCCGTAGTAAATGAAGGCGCTGCCGCTCATCATCAGATTCATGGCTCCGGCCAGCTTCATTTTGTTCTCGTCCCGGCTGCAGAAGCCCGCAATTCTGCCGGTGTCGTGGTTGGACAGGAAGGGGGCGTCGATGTAGTCCGGATTGCCCGCCCGGTAGGCCTTGTCCGCCTTTTCCTGGGCGGTGGCGTAGGAGGAAACTGTTTTCTCATTGTCCACGGCCCGGAGGACGGCTACAATCTTGCCGCTGCCGTCGCCAAAGGCAAAATTGAAAATACTGGGGATGCCGCTGGCGTAGTAGTCGGCGATGGTGGTGAAGCCCTCCCAGACCTCCGCCACCAGGTAGGCGTTGGGGTCGATGCTCTTCGCCGTCTCCGTGAGGAAGCGAAGCACCTGGATGTTCCGGGACTGCTGGCCGGAGAAATACTCCTTGGCCGCATCCAGCCGGAAGCCGGAAACACCCTTGCTCATCCAGTAGGCCATGATGCTGCCAATTTCCTCCCGGAGGGCCTGATTTTCCAAATTCAGGTCGGGCATTCCGGACCAGAATTTCCCCTCGTAGTACCAGTCTGTCCCCTCCACCGGATAATAGTCCGGGGTCACGGCCTCATGGGAGAAGAAATAGCAGTCCGCATAGGGGCAGTCCGTGGGATTGGGCTCCTGGCCGGGCTCCAGGGTGCGCAGATACTCACAGGCTTCCTGGAACCAGGGATGCTCTGAACTGGTGTGGTTCAGCACCAAATCCAAAATCACATGGATGTCCCGCTCCCGGCACTGCTCCATCAGCTCCTCAAAGTCCTCCATGGTGCCATACTGAGGGTCGATGGCATAAAAATCGGTGACGTCGTATTTGTGGTAGGTGGGGCTGGGATGGATGGGCATGAGCCAGATGCCGTTTATCCCCAGCTCCTGCAAATAGTCCAGCCTGGAGATCACGCCCTGCAAGTCTCCCACCCCGTCGCCGTCGGAGTCGCAGAAGGAGTACACAAAAATTTCGTACCAGGTACGGTAATTGTCATCATATTCCGTGCTCACATCGCTGCACTGCACCAGCTCCCCCTGCAAGTTCACCCCCGACGAGTCGGGGGTGAAGCATGAAACGAGGAGCAAGGCGGTGAGCAGCAGACACAAAATTCGTGAAAGCCGCTTCATAAGCATTAACCCTTTACGCCGCCAGCCATGGCTTCCTGATAGAAGCGCTGGGTGAAGATGTACAGGATGGAGATGGGCACAGCCACCAGCACGGCACCGGCGCAGAAACGGGTGAACCAGGCGGACACATACTCCTTGGAATCGATCAGGCTGAACAGGCCAATGGACACAGTGTAGAACTGGGTCTTGGTGCCGCAGATGATCTTGGCAAAGATGAAGTCCATCCAGGGAGCCATGAAGGAGGTGATGACCTGGTAGACCACCATGGGCTTGCACAGGGGCAGGGTGACCTTGATGAAGGTCTGCCACTTGGTAGCGCCGTCAATGTAGGCAGCCTCATCCAGGGCGGTGGGGATGGTATCCATATAGCCCTTCATCACGTAGAACTGGGTGCCCGCACCGGCGGAGTAGCAGATAATCAGCGCCAGAGGAATGAGATTCCCCTCGGTCAGGCCAACGGCTTTCAGCAGGAAGTAGATGGCGACCATGGCCATGAAGCCGGGGAACAGGTTGATAACCATTGCCATATTCAGATAGGTCTTGCGCATCTTCCACTTCACACGGCTGACACAATAGGACACTGCCAGCACAAAGAAGGTGGAGACGAAGCAGCTGCAGCAGGCAATGAAGAAGGTGTTCAGGAACATCCGGGGGAAATTGATGGTTGCGGTATCGGTGAACAGCCGGGTATAGTTATCCAGCGTCCACTCGGTGGGGAAGAAGGTGGCGGAGAACTGACCACGGTCAACGCCGCCCCGGAAAGAATGGGCAACCAGCCAGATAAAGGGGATCAGCCACACGATGGCCACGCACACCAGGAAAATATGGACAACAATATCCGTAATGGTTCTCTGTGCTTTTACGGAACCACTGATTTTCTTACCCATTACTTAAATGCCCCCTCGTCTTTGTAGGATGCGGAATTGCGGTAGGTCACCAGGGACACAAAGGCCAGGATCAGGAAGGTCATAATGCCGATGACTGCCGCTACGTTGAACTGCTGCTTGTCCACGGTCAGCTTATACAGCCAGGTGACCAGCAGATCCGTCTGACCAGCCGTATCGCCCACATAGGTGGGGCCGCCGCCGGACAGCAGATAGATAACGTTGAAATTGTTGATATTGTTGGTGAAGGTGGTAATCAGCGTGGGGGTCATGACGAAGAACATGTAGGGCAGGGTGATGTTCACAAACTGCTGCACCGCATTGGCGCCGTCAATTCGTGCCGCCTCATACTGCTCGGCAGGGATGTTCTTCAAAATACCGGTAACGGACATCACCGTGTAGGGAATGCCCACCCAGATATTCACCACAATCACCGTGACTCTGGCCCAGGTAGCATTGGTCCAGAAAGGAAGATTCACGCCTGCGCCAATCACGCCCATGCTCTGCAGGAGCTTATTTACGGCACCGTCATCCTTGAACATTGTGCGGATGATCATCAATGACACGAACTGAGGCACGGCGATGGTGAAGGACAGGATGGTTCTCCACAGGGCTTTGCACCGGGTGGTAGGCCGGTCAATAATCATTGCCATGATGGTGCCCAGGAAGAAATTCAGGAAGGTAGCAAAGAATGCCCACACCACCGTCCAGAGCAGGACGCCCCAGAACTGGCGGCCGATGGTGCTGGAGCTGTTGAACAGGTCGGCAAAGTTTTTCAGGCCAACCCAATCAAAGAGAACCAGGTGCTCGCCCTCCTTGGAATAGTTGGTGAAGGCCATGAGCATCATGTAAATCAGCGGAGTGATGGTAAACACCAGCAGCATGGCGAAAGGAGGCGTCATGAGCAGCTTATGGATGTTTTCATCCAGCAGGGCTCTCAGATCATCCATGAAGGTGGGGACCTTCTTGCCCGCTGCCTTGATCCGCTGCGCCTTGCAGCCGCTGCGGATGGAAGCACGCCAAATTACAACGAACAGCGCCACAATCACCAGCGTGGCAACCGCATACAGGAGGATCTGCTGAGAGCGGTCGCCGGGGAGATACTCGAAGAAGCCTTCCTCTTCGTTGTAGACCTCGATCCGCTCCACTTCGCCCAGGCCCGGCAGCATGGACAGCCAGTGGCAGCCGCCCATGGGAATCGCCATATAGACAATAAAGCCCACTTCAATGGCCAGGAAAATCAGGCCCTTAATTACCTGCCCGGCAGCCATATTGGCCAGACCCATTACCAGGAAGGATGCCAGTACAATGGGGTTTCCGCTCTTCAGTGCGGCGGCCAGGGTATCCGTGTTCTGCTGGGCAGCGGCGACTTTTGCTAATTCTTTTGAAGACATAGTTTCCGTTCCCTTCTCTTCAGGCAGCTCTCAAAACCCACAATAACGTCAATCTTGAGAGGTGCTCTTCATTCTTTGAAATGACGCTCCTTATGCAAGAACGCAAAGGGCGGCAGCGGAAAGCACCGCCGCCGCCCGGGTTATCCCTTACAGCTTATGGATTACAGGCCGCCGTTGTTGATAACGTCCAGAGTCTTAACCAGGGAGTCGGCACCGTTGCTGGCGTTGACTTCGCCGCTGACGATGTTTCTGCCCAGGGTCTCGATGGGAACCCACCAGTTGGCCATTTCAGGCAGAGTGGGCTGCAGGACGGAGGTATTGGCGATGGTATTCAGGATGGCCACAGCCACGATGTCGGAAGCAATGGCGGGATCCTCAGCCAGAGCGGTGGCAACAGGAATAGCGGAACGGAGCTCATAGCGCAGCAGCTGGCCTTCGGTGGATGCCAGGAAAGCAGCGAACTGCATGGAAGCCTTCATGTTCTTGCTGTTGGGGTTGACGCCCACAGCCTTGGAGCCGGCAAAGGACTTCAGAGCCTTGGCCTCACCATTGATGGTGACGGTAGGCAGCTGGCAGGCGCCCAGATTGTCGCCCAGAGCTTCCTTCAGGCCGTCGTAGTCCCAGGAGCCGGAGAAGTAGGCGGAAACCTCGCCGCTCTTCAGACCGGAGTTGCCCAGGCCGGCATCATCGGTGCGGTAGTTGGGGTTGGAAACCATGGCCAGAACAGCGTCCAGAGCGGCAGCGCCGTTGTCCTCGCCGAAGACAACACCGGCGGCAGCATCGTTGCCGTTGGGTCCGAACACGGTAGCGCCGTTAGCAAAGAAGAAGGCGCCCAGATACCAGGAGTTCATGGTGGGGAAAGCCACAACGCCCTTTTCCAGCATGGTTTCCAGGGACTTTACATCTTCCTCGGTGTAGACATTCTTATTGTAGTAGCAGAACCAAGTGTTGGCAGCCATGGGGAAGCCATAGACATTGCCGTCGGTGCCGGTCACGGAGTCGACCATGGCCTGGCCGTTGTCGTTCTGAACCTGCTCCAGATAGGAGCCGCCCAGACGAGCGATGCCCTGGCAAGCCAGCAGGTCGCCCAGCTGGTCGTTGGCAAACATATAAACGTCAGCGGCAGCGGCGGGATCCTTGGAGACCTCGTCCTTGGCCTTGTCCTCACCGCAGACCTCGTTCTTCCAGGTGATCTTGTACTCGGGATGAGCTTCCTCGAACTTAGCTTCCATCTGCTGGAGCCAGCTGTCGGCATTGGGCTGATCCTCCTGAGGCGCCCAGACCTTCAGGGTCACCTCAGTGACATCGTCTGCAGCAGCAGTCACGGCGCACAGGCCCATGACCATTGCAACTGCCAGCAGCATAGCAATGATTTTCTTCATTTGTTCTCCTCCTCGAAAACGTAAAAAATTAAAATATGCACAGCAGAGTATCCTCTGATGATGCCAGAATCATCATTTCCATGTTCCATGGAAATGAAAAATAGAGGTACCTCTATTTTTGCGAAAAGGCCGAAAAAGACCTGCCCGACGGTTTGTCTGACACAGCCTCTGTTTCGGTAAGTTTCGTTGTCTTTATTTTAAGCGTTTCCTAATTTCCTGTCAAGCAATTTTTCTTTTCCGGGTTGGATTCTCTGTTTTACACAATTTCTCCCTTTGTTTTTGTTACTTTCGACTATCCTTGCTTTTATCCTATTTCTTCCCCTTTCTTGATGTTTTATAAGGCAACACCGCACAATGGGAGCTTCGGCTTTCGGCGGATCTTTTTCCCATCTGTGCAGTTTGAAAAGTGGGAAATACACAAAGTATTCCCGCCCTTTTCAAACTTTCAGCTGGAGCAAAATCCCTCGCCGAAAGCTCTTGCCCCATTATGCGGTGTTGCCTAAATAATTTCAAGCTTTTATCCCTGTAAAAATATGGCGTTTTTCTAAAAAATTTTTATTTTTTTGGCTTAATACAGCGGATATAAACGCCGTACCCCTGTTTTTCTCTCTCCGGTCGGATTGGTCAGAGGGAATTCCCCGGCAAGGCAGCCCCGACGGCCTTACGAAAAATTACGAAACATTTCATTGCTTTTTAGGAGAAGATGTCTTATAATGGTGAAAACGTATTCGCAGAGAGGTGAGCGCAATGGCAACCATGGACGATATTGCCAAACGACTGGGTGTATCCAAGGGCACCGTATCCAAATCCTTCAGCGGGGCGGGGGATGTAAGCGAGGCCATGCGCCGGGCGGTGCTGGAAACGGCAGTGGAGCTGGGCTACAGCCGTCTGTCCCGTTCCTGCCAGCCAACCAAGCTGTGCGTATTCATTGAGAATATGTCCTATGAGCATCCCAATGACTTTGGCTGGGATCTGGTGACAGGCTTCCGCAAGCTGGCGGAGCCGGATGGCTGCCAGGTAGAGCTTGTGCCTCTAAGCCAGGAGCTGCAAAAACAGAACCACTACGACGAGTTCATGCTGCGTCACAACTACCAGGGAGGACTCTTCCTGGGAACCTCCCTCTCCGATCCCTGGATGGGGGAATTCCCCACCTGCCGCACCCCCACCGTACTGCTGGACAACAGCCCTCAATATAACAGCGTGGTCTCCCAGGTGGGTATTGACAACGACGAGGCCATGGAGGCCGCCATCTTACAGCTGAAAAATCTGGGTCACCGGAAAATCGGCTACATCAGCGGCGGTCTTGGCTCCTACATCTATCAGGAACGGTATCTGGCCTTTTTTCGGGCCCTGCGGAAACACCGCCTGGAGGACGACCATCTGCTGGCAGGCCATTCCTTCTCCATTGCGGAGTGTGTGCAGACCCATCTTTCCCGTCTGCTGGCCCATGGCTGCACCGCCATCATTTGCAGCCACGACCTGCTGGCCCGGGACGTGATGACCCGCTGTCAGAAGACCGGCATCCGAGTGCCGGAGGATGTGAGCATCATGGGCATCGACGACCTGCCCATCTGTCTGGAAACCAGGCCCGCCCTTTCCTCCATCCGTCAGGACCGGACGGAGCTGGGCAAAAGCGCCTATTATGCACTGGCCAGCCAGATCCGCCAGATTCACATCAGCAGCCTGAAGCTCCATCCCGAAATCATCCTCCGTGGCTCCGTCGGGCCTGCGAAGGGGTAAAAAATGCCGCCAAACAGGCGGCATTTTTTATTTCCAGAAAATTCATTTAATTAGAGAAGTTTATTCACAAAAAACAGATAGTCTATGATTGAATAAATCAAATTTGAAGGAAATGGGAGAAGAGCGTTATGAATGAGGTAAAAAAGCCAAAGAAGCCGATCATATCCTACTATCTGATTGTACTGCTGGTGGTGATGCTGTTCAACTGGCTGGTGATGCCCTGGATTCTGGAACGGCAGATTCAGGAGGTGGACTACGGCACCTTCATGACCATGACCGAGGAGCACGACATCGGCCAGGTGGACATCCAAAGCAATCAGATCGTCTTTACCAACAAGCAGAACAATCAAATCTACAAAACCGGTCTGATGGACGATCCCGGGCGAACGGAGCGGCTTCACGACGCGGGGGCCGTGTTCTCCAGCCAAATCATCGAGGAGGCCTCCCCCCTGCTGTCCATCCTGCTGACCTGGGTGCTGCCCATGGTGATTTTCATCGGTGTGGGTCAGCTGATGACCAAAAAGCTGATGGAGCGAGCCAACGGCGGCCCCAACTCCATGATGTTCAACATGGGCAAGTCCAGCGCCAAGGTCTATGTCAAGTCCTCCGACGGCATCAAATTCTCCGATGTGGCCGGTGAGGACGAGGCCAAGGAAAATCTGGCGGAGATTGTGGATTACCTCCACAATCCGGATAAGTACACGGATATCGGCGCCTCCATGCCCAAGGGCATTCTGCTGGTGGGCCCTCCGGGAACCGGCAAGACCATGCTGGCCAAGGCCGTGGCCGGTGAGGCCAGCGTCCCCTTCTTCTCCATGAGCGGCTCGGAATTTGTGGAAATGTTCGTGGGCATGGGCGCCTCCAAGGTTCGGGATTTGTTCCGGCAGGCCAAGGAGAAGGCCCCCTGCATTGTGTTTATCGATGAAATCGACGCCATCGGCCAGAAGCGGAACACCGGCGGCATGGGAGGCAACGACGAGCGGGAGCAGACCCTGAATCAGCTGCTCACCGAAATGGACGGCTTTGAGGGGAACAACGGCGTGATCATTCTGGCCGCCACCAACCGTCCCGAATCCCTGGATCCCGCCCTCACCCGTCCCGGCCGGTTCGACCGGAGAGTGCCGGTGGAGCTTCCCGATCTGAAGGGCCGGGAGGAAATCCTCAAGGTTCACGCCAGAAAAATCAAAGTTGCCGACGATGTGGACTTCTCCAAAATCGCCCGGATGGCCTCCGGCGCATCCGGCGCGGAGCTGGCCAACATCGTCAACGAGGCCGCCCTGCGGGCAGTCCGGGACAACCGGAAATTCGCCACCCAGTCGGACATGGAGGAATCCATTGAAACGGTCATCGCCGGTTATCAGAAGAAGAACCCCATCCTCACTGACCAGGAAAAGCGGGTGGTGGCCTACCACGAAATCGGTCACGCCCTGGTGGCCGCCAAGCAGTCCGGCTCCGCCCCGGTGCAGAAGATCACCATCGTCCCCCGAACCTCCGGCGCACTGGGCTACACCATGCAGGTGGAGGGCGGCAACCACGCCCTCGTAACCAAAGAGGAGCTGGAGGCCAAAATCGCCACCTATACCGGCGGCCGGGCGGCGGAGGAAGTGGTATTCCACTGCGTCAGCACCGGCGCCTCCAACGACATTGAGCAGGCCACCAAGCTGGCCCGGGCCATGCTGACCCAGTACGGCATGAGCGAGGAATTTGACATGGTGGCTTTGGAGACCGTGACCAACCAGTATCTGGGCGGCGACGCCTCCCTGGCCTGCTCCGCCGAAACCCAGACGAAGATCGACCAGCTGGTGGTGGATTTGGTGAAGCGCCAGCACCAGAAGGCGACAAAGATTCTGCTGGATAACCGGGAGAAGCTGGATCAGCTGGCTTCTTACCTCTACACCCGGGAGACCATCACCGGCGAGGAATTCATGAAGATTCTGAACCAGTAATTTCCCCAAAAAATTCCCTGTAGGAAGGTTTTTTCCTTTCCTACAGGGAATTTTCTATTGCCAATTTGGATTTTCCGAAGCAGCCATCCCTACCACGGAAAGCCGGGCAGCAGGGGAAGTACCCAGGGAGCAGCGGCGGCCGCAATCAGGGCCAAGACCAGCAGGGCCAGCAGGAAGGGGAGCCATCCGCTCTGCTTCCTTTTTTCACCCCGGGGCCTGGGCAGGGGCGGGGCGCTCTGGCAGACGGTGTAGATGGTATTGTTCTCCGAAAAGCTGTCCAACAGCGTTTCTCCCCGGCAGCTGGGCTGGGGCGGCAGGGCTTCCGCCGGCTTTGGGCTCCCGATCCAGTCCAGGCTCCCATCTGTCCTTCGCCGGGCTTTCCCCTGGGGGAAGAACTCCCGGATGATGACCTCCCGGTCCTCCGCCAAATCCCTGCCCCGGTAGAGAATCTCCATGGCGTTTTTCTCCAAAACCCTTCCGGTGAGATACCGGCCCCGGAGAATGCACTGCTCCAGCGCCTGGGCCACTGCCGGGGTTCCGGACGGGTCATAGCCGCACAGGGGGCAGGGATAGGCCGGAATCCGGCGCAGGCAATTCAGGCAGTAGACCTGTTCCATCAATTCACTTCTCTTCCACAAAAACGGTATAATCCATTGCTCCCGCCTGGATCACGGATTTGTTATCCAGCCGGATCCAGGAGCCCGACCGCAGGGGCGTGCCGTTCAGGGCGGTGCCGTTGGTGGAGTTCCGATCCCGCAGGTACAACGCCCGGCTGTCCCATTGCAGCTCGAAATGCAAACCGGACAGGGCGGTATCTGTCTCGTTGAGGATGATCTGCGCCTTGCTGTTCCGGCCCAATGTCACGCTGGTGTTTGCCTCGATGGTGAATTCCACACCGCCCTGGACGTGGCCCTCCGGCACCAGCCGCACCCGGCAGGTGGGAACGGCTGCCGCCTGGTTGGGCAGAGGCGCCGCCTTCTTTTTCACTGGCTCATCCAGGCTGGAAAAATCCAGCTTGATGTCTGCAACCGGAGTGCTTTTGGGAATGAAGCGGCTGTCGTCTTCCATATATTCCGGCTCTGGGAGCTCCCCCTGTTTTTTCTCCCGAAGCAGCAGCACCACTGCCACCACAATCAGAATCACCACACCCGCAAAGCAGAGCAGAGCCAGCAGCAACAGCAGGTTTCCTCCGCCGGAGGCCGTGGAACGGGCAGCGGGGGCGATGGTTTCCGGCGGAGCCGTCTCTACGGTCCAGGGTTCGGTAGTCTCCGGGATGGTGGTCTCGGGGATGGTGGTTTCCGGTTCCGTGGGCTCCGGCAGAGGCGGGAGCAGGGAAACGTCTACCTGAACGCTGTTCTCCCGCTTGTCGCCTTCCAGTTCCCAGGACACCGCCACTTCCAGGCTTCCATCCCGGGGCAGCAGGGAAGCCTCCAGCTGAATGACGCTGCTGGAAAGCACCTGATTCACAATCTCCGTTACGGCATCCTCCACGTTGGTGGGGGAGTCTCTCTTGTCCATGGCAGGAACGGTGCCAATACCGCCCAGAGATTCCCGGGCAAACAGCACCATCTGCTGGGCGTTGTTCAGGATAAACTGTTCGTTGGTGGGAGTCATGACGGAGACAGCATTGAAGCTGAGCCTGCTGTCACGAACGGCCTGCTCCACCTGCTCCTTGCCCCCCTCCCGCTGGGTGTTATCCAGGCCGTCGGTAAAGAGAACCACGCAGTTCAGGCTGTCGCTGCCCTGAGCCTGGGCCGCAGCCTGAACGGTAGCAATGATGTTGTCATACAGAGCAGTTGAGTAAGCCGTATATACACAGGCCTCTTCGATGGCCTGCTGCCGTGCCTCCGGGTCGGTCAGGGGCTGTCCAAAAGAGAGAGAATTCCCCATGGTCACCAGAATCATGCTGTCCTGAGGGCGCAGGGAATTGCTCAGGGCGGTAAGGCCCCTGATCTGTTGGTTCCGCTGGTCAAGGCTGAAGGAGCTGGACTGATCCACCATGCAGTAGTAGGTGACGCCAAGTTCCGTTTCTGAGGCAGTGGTGACGTTAAAATTGGAGAAGGCCTCCCCATTCACCCTCACGGTGACGCTCCCCTCCCCTGCCGGTGCTCCCACCAGGTACAGGACGGTTTCGTCGCTCCAAATCAGAGGATAGAGGAAGCTGCTCTGCTGCTCTGCCCCGGCGGAAAGAGCCAAGGTCAGTGCCAGCGCAAAGCACAAAAGCAGGGAGAATACTCTTTTCATTATGTATACCTCTTTTCTCAGGGAGCTCTGATTCAACCGGCAATGGCTGATGTTTTCTCAGCCGATTGATTCAGTGCTTCCCTCATTTTTCTTTATGTTCCAAGGGCACAAACCGCAGCCGTGTAGCTCCTGCTGTCAGGCAGTCACCGGGCCGCAGGACGACAGGATCATATACCGGCTCTCCATTGACCGCCGCCGAACCGCCTCTTTTAGGCCCGAAGGTGAACAGGCCGGTTTCCCGATCAAAGCAGAGCAGGGCCTCCTGCTCCCGGGCATCTGGATCCCAATAGAGGGAAATATCCGACTGGGAGCCGCTGCCCAGAATATGAATACCCTCATGGAGTCGAAAATCCCTGCCTCGAAAGGGTTCGTCCAGGCAGACCAGCCAGCCTGTGGCAGGCAGGAAACTCTCCCGCTCCAGCGGGCAGAGAGGGCACCGGTCATACCGGCTCCCGTCAAAGAAATGTCCCTGGGGACATCGCTCAATCCGCATGGGATTCCTCCTCCTTTTCAGGGGCTGACTTCCGCCCGGGCAAACCTAAGCGGAGGGTGCTGATAACATTCGCCAGCAGCACCAGGGCCAGCACCACGCCCAGGCCGAGAGCCGCCGCCAGGGCAGGGCTGACGCCCAGTATCCAGCGCAGATTCGCAGCCATCACGGCGATTGCCGAGGGGCCCCGGGCAGTGGTATAGGGGATATTCAGCCGATCCAGCAGCTCCATGCCATAATCCAGATACACCGCACAGAAGAGCTCTGTGGATACATCCTCTTCAAAGCCATAGGTATTCTGGGCCACAGCCACTCCCCGCTCATCCACCAGGGGGCCCCCGGAAAAGCCGTGAAGGATGGGGGCGGAGTGGATGATGGCGTGGGAGTTTCCGGCATTGGTCATGGTCAGGTGATCGGTAATTTTTCCGGAGGTGATGCACACATCCTCCGGCCCGGAATCGTCTACGCTCTCCAGCCCGGGAAATCCCAGGGCATATACGCTGATTCCCCTCGCCGCCCGGCGGGAGGACAGCAGGGGCAGGGCCTTATACCCCGACACTGGTTCCATGGCCTGAACCACCGCCACATCCGGATAGCCTCCGGTGGTAATCAGCACCCGGCACCGGACAGCGCAGCCGTCCAGGGGTCGACCATTGGCGCCGAACCTGGCCTCATCCCTCAAAATCCACAGCTCCACCTGCTCATCTGCAAATTTGCCGCTGCCGGTGGCCACATGCCAGTTGGTGAGAAAGATGTCTGAATCCTCCCCGGCAATGCCCACCGCAAAGCCGGTACCCGTCCAACGGGAGCGCTGGCCGGTTTCGGTATCCATGCCCAGGCCGTACAGCCGAACCAGACTTTGCCGGGCCTGCTCCACCGCCCCCTCCTCCGCCCGGGCCCCAGGAGCCAACAGACAGAAAAGCAGGCCCAAAAGCAGGCAAAAGATACGCTTCAATGGCCCGTCCCCCAGCAAGTGTCTCTCAAACATTTAACACGCTCTATCATACCATACTCCCCTCCGGGAATCAAGCGGAGAATCACTCCGCCATCAAATATTCCAGGAAACAGATCACATTCTCCCGATTCTGGGCGTTGGCGATCACCAGCACGCAGCTGTCCTCGGCAGCCAGAGGGTAATTTTTCCCAAAGGCGGTATCCTTAAGCTCCAGGGCAATGGCAGCTCCATCCTCCTCGATCACATCCCAGCGGGTCAGGGTTTCCGCCGGGAAAAGCTCCCGCAAGTCCAGAATTACCTCCTGTTCCTGGAAATCGTCCAGTGAAGCCCGGTCTGTAATGATATAATCCAGGGATCGGGCGGCAATCATGCTGGAAACAATCATAAAGGCCGCCGCATCCTCCTGGGAGGGGCTCTCAGCATCAAAGTCAATGTTCCGGCTGCCCACCAGCTCCACCTTCTGATCCTCATTACCGCCGCAGTATTCCCAGTAATCCTCCATCAGATGGGCGTACCCCTCCGGGGAGGTGGAATTGTTTATAAAAATACCGGAGATCAGGGTTTCCTTACTGTTGTCCGCCACGGTGTGGGCAATGGACACCAGCATGCAGATCACAGCGGTCCCCACCAGGATGTACCATTTATAATATATCCAGATGTGTTCCAGCTTCTTTTTCAGGGACAGCGCTTTGAACGATGCCCATTCCTGTCGGATTCTTTCCATCTGATTTTCCTCAATTGTTTTATGATAATATATCCAAGCGCTCACACGGCAAGGGGCTTACATCCTTGCCGGTTTCGCTCAGCAGTTCGGGAAATGGCAATTTGGCGGGCAGACGACTACCTTTTTTATTTTATCATACTCCCCGGGAAAATCCAGACTTTGGAAGGAATTTCACAAAAAATTTACTTAAGGCAACACCGCAGCAAGACAGGGTTCTCGGCGGAATGCCCAATTCCCAGGCTGCTTTTTGCCATTTCTTGTATCCGATACAAAAACATCGAAAAAAAGGAAAAATCGTGTTTACAATCCGGATGCCTTGTGTTAAAATGTATGCGGTGAAGGTTGGGGTTATCCCCGCTTCACCGGAAAATGTCGTAATTTGCGGCATCGCCGCATAGCTTTCAATTTACAGGAGGAATCAGTAATTATGGAAACTTATGGCATCGAGAAGTACGGTATTACCGGCACAACTGAGATTGTCTACAATCCTTCCTACGAGCAGCTGTTCGAGGAAGAGACCAAGCCCGGCCTCACCGGCTACGAGGTTGGCAAGGTCACCGAGCTGGACGCCGTCAACGTTATGACCGGCATCTACACCGGCCGTTCCCCCAAAGACAAGTATATCGTCATGGACGCCAACTCCAAGGACACCGTGTGGTGGACCTCCGACGAGTACAAGAATGACAACCATCCCATGAGCGAGTCCACCTGGGCCGCCGTGAAGGAGCTGGCCATCCAGGAGCTGAGCAACAAGAAGCTGTTTGTCGTGGACGCTTTCTGCGGCGCCAACCACGACAGCCGCATGGCCGTCCGCTTCATCATGGAAGTGGCATGGCAGGCTCACTTTGTCAAGAATATGTTCATCGTCCCCACTGAGGAAGAGCTGAAGAACTTCAAGCCTGACTTCATCGTCTACAACGCCTCCAAGGCCAAGGTGGAAAACTACAAGGAGCTGGGTCTGAACTCCGAGACCTGCGCCGCCTTCAACATCACCTCCCGTGAGCAGGTCATCATCAACACCTGGTACGGCGGCGAAATGAAGAAGGGCCTGTTCTCCATGATGAACTACTACCTGCCCCTGAAGGGCATCGCCTCCATGCACTGCTCCGCCAACACCGACATGAACGGCGAGAACACCGCCATCTTCTTCGGCCTGTCCGGCACCGGCAAGACCACCCTGTCCACCGATCCCAAGCGTCTGCTCATCGGCGACGACGAGCACGGCTGGGACGACAACGGCGTGTTCAACTTCGAGGGCGGCTGCTACGCCAAGGTCATCGGCCTGGACAAGGAGTCCGAGCCCGACATCTACAACGCCATCCGCCGCAACGCCCTGCTGGAGAACGTTACCGTGGCCGAGGACGGCACCATCGACTTCGACGACAAGTCCGTCACCGAGAACACCCGTGTGTCCTATCCCATCGACCACATTGAGAAGATCGTCAAGAACGTCAAGCCCATTTCCGCCGGCCCTGCCGCCAAGAACGTGATCTTCCTGTCCGCCGACGCTTTCGGCGTTCTGCCTCCCGTGTCCATTCTGACCCCCGAGCAGACTCAGTACTACTTCCTGTCCGGCTTCACCGCAAAGCTGGCCGGCACCGAGCGGGGCATCACCGAGCCCACTCCCACCTTCTCCGCCTGCTTCGGTCAGGCCTTCCTGGAGCTGCATCCCACCAAGTACGCCGAAGAGCTGGTGAAGAAGATGCAGGTTTCCGGCGCCAAGGCCTACCTGGTCAACACCGGCTGGAACGGCACCGGCAAGCGTATCTCCATCAAGGATACCCGGGGCATCATCGACGCCATCCTGAACGGCGACATTGCCACCGCTCCCACCAAGACCATCCCCGTGTTCAACTTCGAGGTTCCCACCCAGCTGCCCGGCGTTGATCCCGCCATCCTGGATCCCCGGGACACCTACGCCAATGTGGCCGACTGGGAAGTTAAGGCCGACGACCTGGCAAAGCGCTTCGTGAAGAACTTCGTCAAGTACACCGGCAACGAAGCCGGCAAGGCTCTGGTCGCCGCTGGTCCCGAGGTCAAGTAATTCCGCAATCTGTTGTTTGATGGCTGCGGGAATCCCAAAGCCATCCAGGGCAGCGCTTCCGTGATGAACATTCACGGAAGCCTCCCCTGGGTTTTCTTTTGCGGCCGGGAGGCAGAGCGATAACGGATAACAGAGAACCAGTTGCACCACTCAACGATTCTCTGTTATCTGTTATCTCCTTCCCCCTGCCCGACTTACATCATATCTTTTTAACGGAGGTTCATCCAATATGGCTCAAAAAGTCCAATTTACTGAAACCGTCGTTCGTGATGCCAACCAGTCCCTGATGGCCACCCGTATGGCCTTCTCCGATTTCGCCGAGATCCTGCCCACCATGGACAAAGCCGGCTACTATTCCGTGGAGTGCTGGGGCGGCGCCACCTTCGACAGCTGCCTGCGCTACCTGAACGAGGATCCTTGGGAGCGGCTGCGCAAGATCCGCAAGGCCATGCCCAACACCCGGCTGCAGATGCTGCTCCGGGGCCAGAACCTGCTGGGCTACAAGCACTACCATGACGACGTGGTGGAGAAGTTCGTGGAGCTCTCCATCAAGAACGGCATCGATGTACTGCGTATCTTCGACGCTCTGAACGATTTCCGCAACATTAAGACCGCCCTGGAAGCCACCAAGAAGTATGCCACCAAGCGCACCGTGGCCTCCGGCTGCATCTCCTATACCCAGTCCCCCGTACACACCCCCGCCAAGTACGCCGAGATGTGCAAGGAGCTTCAGAGCATGGGCTTCGACACCATCTGCCTGAAGGATATGGCCGGCACCATGTCCCCCGACGAGGCCGAGCATCTGTTTAAGGGCATCAAGGACGCAGGCGTGACCCTGCCTCTGATCCTGCACACCCACTGCACCACCGGCATGGCCTACATGACCGTGATGAAGGCCATCGAGTCCGGCGTGGACATCATCGACACCGCCACCTCCTGCTTCTCCAACGGCACCTCCCAGCCCGCCACCGAGTCCATCTACTACGCTCTGGAGCAGATGGGCATTGAGACCGGCCTGAATGAGAAGGTCATCAACCAGGTCAACGACTTCTTCAAGCCCGTGAAGCAGAAGTACATCGACAACAAGACCCTGAATCCCAAGTCCATGGGCACCGATGCCCAGGCACTGGTGTACAAGGTTCCCGGCGGCATGCTGTCCAACATGATCGCCAACCTCACCGACATGCACGCCATGGATAAGTTCGACGCCGCCCTGGCAGAGATTCCCGCCGTCCGTGCCGACATGGGCTATCCTCCCCTGGTCACCCCCCTGTCCCAGATGGTTGGCAACCAGGCCGTGACCAACGTGCTGGTGGGCCAGCGCTACAAGAACATCTCCAAAGAAATCAAGAGCTACCTGAAGGGCGAATACGGCATCACTCCCGCTCCCGTGGACGAGGCGCTCCAGAAGAAGGTTCTCTCCGAGGCCGGTATGGACAAGCCCATCGACTGCCGGGTGGAAGACCAGAAGCGCACCGGCGAGGACTTCAAGAACGCCAAGGCTGCCTTGGGCGACCTGGCCCGCAGCGAAGAGGACGTGATGAGCTACATCTGCTTCCCCGATCAGGCCAAGAAGTACCTGGAGGGTGTGAAGGCCGCTGAGGAGAACAAGGTCACTTACACCATCACCGAGGCATAAGGAGGCGCACCTATGGAAGAAGTAGTTGAAACCATTGCGGAAGAAGCCGTTGTGATCGCTCAGACCGCATCCGACAAAATCGGCATTGGCGAATCAGCAATCTACGCGCTGCTGGGCTACGCTGTGGTGTTCTTCGGTATCTCCCTGCTGATGGCGGTGGTTATGATTATGGGCAAGATTTTCATTGCCAAGGATCGCAAGGCCGCTGCTGCCAAGGCTGCCGCCGCTCCCGTCGCTTCCGCTGCCCCAGTGGCCAAGCCCACCGCTCCCGGCTCCGCCGGTGAGCTGAAGCTCTACGACGTGGAACCCAAGACCGCAGCCATGATCATGGCCATTGTGGCCGACAAGATGGGCAAGCCCCTGAACGAGCTGCGCTTCATTTCTATCAAGGAGGTCAAGTAATTATGAAATACAAAGTGACCCTGAACAAGCGGGTTTATGAGGTTGAGGTTGAGGCCGGTCAGGCCATGCTGCTGGACGAGTACGAGGCCGTTGCCCCCGCTCCCGCCGCCGCTCCTGCGGCTGCTGCCCCCGTCGCGGCTCCCGCTCCTGCCGCCGCCCCTGCCGCTCCTGCTGTCACCGGCGCCGGTGAGCCTGTCACCGCCCCCATGCCCGGCACCATCCTGAAGGTGAACGTCACCCAGGGCCAGGCCGTGAAGGCCGGCACCGTGCTGTGCATTCTGGAAGCCATGAAGATGGAGAACGAGATCATGACCTCCAAAGACGGCACCGTCACCCAGATTCTGGTGAGCAAGGGCTCTGCCGTGGATACCGGCGCACCTCTGGTTGTGATCGGTTAAGGAGGGTCCCCAATGAATATTGGTGAAATCCTTCTGAATCTGTGGAACAAATCCGGGTTTGCCCAGATTATCTCCGGCTTTGTGTCCAGCAATGGCTGGCAGAACCTGGTGATGCTGATCATCGCCTGCGTGCTGCTGTACCTGGCCATCGTTAAGAAATTCGAGCCCCTGCTGCTGGTGGGCATCGCCTTCGGCTGCCTGCTGACCAACCTGCCCGGCGCCGGGCTGTACAACCAGTCGCTGTGGGATGCCTATGTTCAGGGTACCCCCTATGTAAACGCCGCCGGTGAAGTGATTGAGCACATCACCTTTACCACCATCATCCACGACGGCGGATTGCTTGACATCTTCTACATCGGCGTCAAGTCCTCCCTGTACCCCTGCCTGATCTTCATGGGCGTGGGCGCTATGACCGACTTTGGCCCCCTGCTTTCCAACCCCAAGAGCCTGCTGCTGGGCGCTGCCGCGCAGCTGGGCGTGTTCGTGGCCTTCTTTGGCGCCGTGTGCTTCGGCTTCACCGGTAAGGAAGCCGCTTCCATCGGCATCATCGGCGGCGCTGACGGCCCCACCGCCATCTTCCTGACCAGCCGCCTGGCTCCCCATCTGCTGGGCGCCATTGCTGTGGCCGCCTATTCCTACATGGCCCTGATTCCCCTGATTCAGCCCCCCATTATGAACGGGATGACCACCCTCAAGCAGAGAAAGATCAAGATGGTTCAGACCCGCACCGTCTCCAAGACCGAGAAGATCATCTTCCCCATTGTGGTCACCATCTTCGTAGCCCTGCTGCTGCCCGATACCGCTCCTCTGATTGGCTGCCTGATGCTGGGCAACCTTCTTAAAGAGACCGGCGTCACCGACCGGCTCAGCGACACCGTGCAGAATGCCCTGATGAACATCGTCACCATCCTGCTGTCCACCGCCGTGGGCGCCACCATGATTGGCTCCCGGTTCCTGACCCCCCAGACCCTGTTGATTGTCCTGCTGGGTGTGATCGCCTTCATTATTTCCACCGCTGGCGGCCTGCTGGGCGGCTTGGTGATGTGCGCAATGACTCACGGCAAGGTCAACCCCCTGATCGGCTCCGCCGGTGTGTCCGCCGTTCCCATGGCGGCCCGGGTGGCCAACGTCCAGGGCCAGAAGGCCAATCCCTCCAACTTCCTGCTGATGCACGCCATGGGCCCCAACGTGGCCGGTGTCATCGGCTCCGCCATTGCCGCAGGCTTCCTGCTCAGCGTCTTTGGCTAATCCCTGATAACTGAAGCCTCCCATTCTGGGAGGCTTTCAGGCCGTCGAAAATCCCCTCTGGGGCTTTCCGACGGAAGGATTGCAGTCTGCTTAGCGCACTCCTTGTGCGCCTGTGGCGCACAACTCGCACACACGCAGCCTGGAATGT
>JAETOP010000195.1 GCA_021771675.1 Oscillospiraceae bacterium
CTAATTATATCATACGGCAACAAAAATAGCAAGCCTTATTTTGCCATTTTTCCTAAATAAGGCTTGCTTTTTGAACTTTTTTAGGTGTGAAGGATAATTTTTGCAGAATTTAGGATTGTAACGTATAGCCTGACTGCACCATACAGCAGAAAAAAGCAACTTTTGGCACAGCAAAAGCGGTCAGCTTCCGAAGAAACTGACCGTTATGGTACGAGTGTTCATAACGACACTCCCGGAAACCCGCATGAAATCAAGGTTTTTTGGTAACAGGCAAACACATTTCACAAATTTACATATTATGATAAAGGCGCTGGTGTGAAAACCGGCGCTTTTTTCTATGCCCATACATAGCCGTCTGTTTCGCCGCAGGCAGCTATGACTACATCCAAAGAAAGGAGGCAGAAACCCATGAACAAGTGCAAAGTAATCGCTGTCACCAATCAGAAAGGCGGAGTTGGCAAGACCACTACTGCGGTGAATTTGGGCGTGGGGTTGGCACAGCAAGGGAAAAAGGTACTGCTGGTGGACACAGACCCCCAGGGAAGTCTTACGGTGAGCCTGGGCGTGAAGAACCCGGACGAGTTGGACACAACCATCTCCGACCTGATGCAAGTCGTTGTGGACAACGGCAACCTCTCGCCGCTGGACAGGGGCATCTTGAAAGACATTGAGGGCGTCGATCTGGTGCCGTCCAACATCGGACTGTCCAGCTTTGAGGTGAGCCTTGTGAACACCATGAGCCGGGAATTTGTGCTGCGGAGCTACCTGGGGACGGTCAAGCGGAATTATGACTACGTTCTCATTGACTGTATGCCCTCGCTGGGTATGCTGACCATCAACGCCCTGGCAGCGGCGGACAGCGTTCTCATTCCCTGTCAGGCCAATTACCTGTCCACCAAGGGCTTGAAGCTGTTGATGGGATCAGTCGCCAAGGTGCGGCGGCAAATCAACCCGGAGCTGAAGATCGACGGTATCCTGCTGACGATGGTGGACAGCCGTACCAACAATGCGAAAAGCATTATCGCCGCCCTGCGGCAGACCGGGAGCAATCTCCGGGTGTTGAACACGGAGATACCTTTTTCTGTCCGGGCGGCGGAGTGCAGCGTGGAGGGCAAGAGCATCTTTGCCCACGACGGCAAGGGGAAAGTAGCGGCGGCATATACCGCGCTGGTGGAGGAGGTGAGCGCCCTTGAGCAAAGGAACCGCAATCGACCTGGGGCTGAACGAGGCTTATAACGACCTGTTCTCTACCCAGGCAGAACGGGACAACGCCCAGCGCAGCTATGTGATCGACCTGCCCGCCGCCAAAATCAGCGACTTTCCCGACCATCCGTTTAAGGTGCGGATGGACGAGGAAATGGAACAGTTGGTAGAGAGCGTAAAAGAGCGGGGTGTCCTCTCTCCCGTGCTGGTACGCCCCATGCCGGACGGCAGTTATCAAATGGTGTCCGGCCACCGGCGCAAGCGGGCGGCGGAGCTGGCGGAACTGCCCACGGTGCCATGTATCGTCCGGGAACTGACCGATGATGAAGCCATCATTATCATGGTGGACAGCAACCTCCAGCGGGAGCAGGTCTTACCGTCAGAAAAGGCATTTGCTTATAAAATGAAGCTGGACGCCTTAAAGCGACAGGGGCAACGCACAGATTTAACTTGTGCGCCGGTGGCGCACAAGTTAAAAGGAGTTAAATCGCGGGATATTGTGGCGGAACAGGCTGGTGAAAGTAAAGATCAAATTCGCCGCTATATCCGCCTAACCAATCTCACGCCTGAAGTGCTGGACATGGTAGACAATTCTGTGCTGAAAGAAAAGGGCACGTTGCAAATGGCCCTACGCCCTGCCGTGGAGTTGTCCTATCTGTCAAAGGATGAGCAGAACGCCTTGGTGGAGGTCATGGAGGGCGAGGATTGCACCCCATCCCATGCCCAGGCTATTAAAATGCGGGAGTTTTCCGAGAAAGGCAAGCTGAACCCCGATGTGATCCTCTCCATCATGCAGGAGGAAAAGCCCAATCAGGTGGAGCAATTCAAGATACCCCGGAACCGCATCGACAAGTTTTTCCCTGCGGGGACGCCCGCACAGAAGATCGAGGACACCATCGTGAG
>JAETOP010000065.1 GCA_021771675.1 Oscillospiraceae bacterium
CTGACAGCCCCCCTTACACAGAGGGGCCTTTCTCAGAAACCATTCCTCCCCACCATTCAACGGAACACTCAGGTATTTTACCTGGCGGGCATCTGCAGCCTCCCCTACGATCAAGTAGGAAATGCGGCAACCCGCCAAACGCCAATTTGTCGAGTTGCTAGAGGAAACCAATAAACATAATTCCTAATTCCGTCTCCCTTTGGCAAGATACACAGACAACCCCCAAAAAGCGTGGGTGGAATCGTCTTTCTGCTTTCTTGACGGAATTCCTTCCATCATGGTATAATAATTGCGAACTTTTTTTCTGACCCTTTCAGAATTTTAGGAGGTAAGTATGAAGAAAGTCGGCATTGTCATGGGCAGCGACAGCGATCTGCCCATCCTGCGCAAGGCCATGGATACCCTGGACAGCCTGGGCATCCCCTTTGAGGCCCACGTGTATTCCGCCCACCGCACCCCCGAGCAGGCTCGTGATTTCGCCCTGCAGGCAAGGCAGAACGGCTTCGGCGCCATCATTGCCGCAGCCGGTATGGCTGCACACCTGGCCGGTGCAATTGCGGCGAATACCACCATCCCTGTAATTGGAATCCCTTGCAAATCCTCCAATCTCGACGGCATTGACGCTCTATTGTCAACAGTCCAGATGCCCTCCGGCATTCCTGTGGCCACTGTTGCAATCAATGGAGCTGTTAATGCCGCTTTGTTAGCTGCCCAGATCATCGCCGTCTCCGACGAAGCCTTGGCCGCCAGGCTGGACACCAAGCGAGCCGACGACGCCGCCAAGGTTCTGGAAAAGGATGCTGCCCTGCAAGCAGAGCTTGCCAAGTAAGGAGGAAACCGCATGGGTGGATTTTTTGGCGCCACATCCCGCCGCAACTGTATTTCGGATGTGTTTTTCGGCACAGACTATCACTCCCACCTGGGCACCCGCCGGGGCGGCATGGCCGCCTGGGACAAGGATGCGGGGATGCAGCGGGAGATTCACAACATCCAGAATTCCCCCTTCCGCACCAAATTTGAGGGGATTCTGGATGAAATGACCGGCACCGCAGCCATCGGCTGCATCTCCGATACCGACCCCCAGCCCATCCTCATCCGCTCCCGGCTGGGGGTGTACGCCATCTGCACCATCGGCATCATCAACAACGCCGAGGAGCTGATTCATACCCATCTGACCTACTCCGGCGGCCATTTTGATTCCATGACCGGTGGCCGGGTGAACTCCAACGAGCTGATTGCCGCCATCATTGACCAGAAGGACAATTTCGCCGATGGCATCCGCTTCGCCCAGGAGATGATCGACGGCACCGCCTCCATCCTGATTCTGAAGGACGGCGGCCAGCTGATCGCCGCCCGGGACAAGATGGGCAGGCTTCCCGTTGTCATTGAAAAAAATAAGGACGGCTACGCCGTGACCTTCGAGGATTACGCCGGGCAGAAGCTGGGCTACGAGGTGGTCCGGGAGCTGGGCCCCGGGGAAATCGTGGAGATATCCCCGGATGGCGTGAAGCAGCTTACCCCTCCCCGGAAGGATATGAAAATCTGCGCCTTTCTCTGGTCCTACTACGGCTATCCCACCGCCTGTTACGAGGGCCAAAACGTGGAGGTCATGCGCTACCGCAACGGTCGGATTATGGCCAAGGCGGATAAGGAAAGCGGCGTGGCCCAGGACATCGACTATGTGGCCGGCGTCCCCGACTCCGGCACCCCCCATGCCATCGGCTACGCCAATGAAAGCGGCGTACCCTTCGCCCGTCCCTTCATTAAGTACACCCCCACCTGGCCCCGGAGCTTCATGCCCGCCAATCAGAGTGAGCGGAACATGGTGGCCAAGATGAAGCAGGTTCCCGTGGATCAGCTGATCCGGGGCAAGAAGCTGCTGTTTGTGGACGACTCCGTGGTTCGGGGCACCCAGCTGCGGGAGACGGTGGAATTTCTCTATGAGCACGGGGCAAAGGACGTCCACATCCGCAGCGCCTGCCCCCCCATTCTCTACGGCTGCAAATATCTGAATTTCTCCCGCTCCAACTCCGAAAACGAGCTGATTGCTCGGGCCACCATTCTGGAACTGGAAGGGGAAGAGGGGCTGAACCATCTGGATGAATACATGGACGGCAGCACCCAGCGGGGCAAAAACATGCGCCAGGCCATTTGTCAAAAGCTTCACTTCGCCTCCCTGGAATACCAGTCCCTGGACGGCATTCTGGAAGCCATCGGACTGCCCAAGGATCAGGTCTGCACCTACTGCTGGAACGGAAAGGGCTAAAATGCCCACCGACTAGGTAACGGTCACTGAGCAGTGCGTTAAATGGTGGAAGGCAATGGCTTCTGAGAAAGGCTCCCCTGTGTAAGGGGTAAGCGAAGCGCAGTGGCGGTAGTGAATGACAGCGTAAGTGGACTGTCAGAGCCGCCACCGGGTTTGCCTCAGCAAACTGGCACGGCGTAAGCCGTGACTGAGGGACTGTACAGCAGGCACTGAAATGATTGCACAGTCCAATGTGGAAAGGAATGTCCCAATTCTCTGCCCTTTTCCATAACAACAGGGTGCACGAAAATAAAGGGATTGCGGTAGACGAACACTTCCGGTATTCGCCCAACATAGTACAAATATAGGACATTGTACCGCACAGTCCCTCAGTCAGCTTCGCTGACAGCTCCCCTTACACAGGGGAGCCTTGGGTGCTCCCGCACCAGTGCAACCAACGGGGATTGCATAACCCGGCAGCTGGTCGGTGGAGTCATGGCTCCGCCCTACGGTGGCCAGGCAAAACATTCCGCCAAATACCAATTTTCCAGGCAAAATCGATATATCCATTCAATATAGAATCACTGAAAAAGGAGCGAGTTTTTTATGGATCACCAGAACTCCCAGTCTGCCAGCTACGCCGCCGCCGGTGTGGACATCACCGCCGGATACCGGGCGGTGGAACTGATGAAAAAGCACATCGCCCGCACCAAAAATGAGGGCTGCCTGGACGATGTGGGCGGCTTTGGCGGCTGCTTCGGTCTGCCCATTGCCGGAATGGAGGAGCCGGTGCTGGTCTCCGGCACCGACGGCGTGGGCACCAAGCTGCGCATCGCCATGCTGATGGACAAGCATGATACCATCGGCATCGACTGCGTTGCCATGTGTGTCAACGATGTGATTTGCTGCGGCGCAAGGCCTCTGTTCTTCCTGGACTACATTGCCTGCGGCAAGAACATCCCCGAAAAAATCGCCCAAATCGTAGCCGGCGTGGCTGAGGGCTGCGTTCAGGCAGGCTCCGCCCTGATTGGCGGCGAGACGGCGGAGCATCCCGGCATGATGCCCGAGAATGACTACGACCTGGCAGGCTTCTCCGTGGGCATCGTGGACAAGAAGAAAATCATCGACAACAGTCGGATGGCAGAGGGAGATGTGGTGATTGCCCTGGCCTCCTCCGGCGTCCATTCCAACGGCTTCAGCCTGGTGCGGAAGGTCTTTGATGTGGAGAACAACCCTGATCTGATGAAGCCCAACGAATTTCTGGGGGGCAGGTCCATCGCCGAGACCTTGCTCACCCCCACCAAAATCTACGTCAAGAGCATTCTGGCTCTGCTGGAAAAGGTGGACGTGAAGGGCATCAGCCACATCACCGGCGGCGGCTTCTACGAGAACATCCCCCGCTCCATCCCCGACGGCCTCTGTGCAAAAATTGACAAGTCCGCCATCAAGGTGCTGCCCATCTTCCGCCTGATTGCCGAGACCGGCAATATTCCCGAGCGGGATATGTTCAACACCTTCAACATGGGTGTGGGCATGAGCGTTATCGTCCCCGCCGCCCAGGCAGCCGAGGCTCTGGACATCCTCACCGCCCAGGGAGAACAGCCTTACGTCATCGGCACCATTGTGAAAAACGAAGAAAAGGTGATTCTGGAATGAGTGCCAAGATTGCGGTTCTGGTCTCCGGCGGCGGCACCAATTTGCAGGCGCTGATTGATGCCCAGCAGAGCGGCATCCTCCACAGCGGCAAGATCTGCCTGGTGGTGTCCAGCGCCCCCGGGGCCTACGCTCTGGAGCGGGCCAAAAAAGCAGGCGTTCCCACCGTAACCCTGGTGAAAAAGCAGCTGGGGGGCCAGAAGGAATTTGAAGCTGCCCTGCAAAAGGAACTGGAGGAACATGGCATCGACGTGATCGTGCTGGCCGGATTCATGACCATCCTCTCCGGGGAGTTCACCGCCAAATGGCCCCGGCGGATTCTGAACGTCCACCCCGCTCTGATTCCCAGCTTCTGCGGGGAGGGCTTCTATGGTCTCCGGGTGCACCAGGCGGCGTTGGACTACGGGGTGAAGGTCACCGGCGCCACCGTGCATTATGTCAATCATATCCCCGACGGAGGAGAGATCATCGCCCAGAAGGCAGTGGAGGTGCTCCCTGGGGACACCCCGGAAATTTTGCAGCGCCGGGTCATGGAGCAGGCGGAGTGGGTTCTGCTGCCCCAGGCCACCGAGCAGGTCTGCGCCGGGCTCGCCGCCCAGTAAACAGGCAAATTGTAATTTGGCGGGCAATGCCCGCTGATAATTCGCTCGAAGCTGGTCTATCATCGTTTTCGCCCTGACCCGCCCGGTAACGCTTTTGCGGCAAACAAAATCCAAAAGCTTTCTCTCTCTACCCAAGTGCGTGCCGGAAAGGGCCAGGGGAGGGCGGCTTTGCTTGCGGGAGCAAGCAACTCAGCGCCTCCCCGGTCGGCTTCTTTGCTTCCTTTCTTGCCGAAACAAGAAAGGAAGGCCCCCGGCAGGGGTCGGGGAGCACCCCAATAATGCTGAAAGCCAAACTCCAGCGGGAGCAGTTCCCGATTTGTCAAGGAACATCTTGCCCGCCAAATTACAATTTACTTAATTCCTAACTCTAAAGAAGGAGCGTCATTATGAACGTCTACGAAACAAAGTCCATGGCAGCCCGGTTGGAGGGCAACACCTATCCCGGCCGGGGCATTGTGCTTGGCATCACCCCCGACGGCAAAAAGGCTGTGGCCGCCTATTTCATCATGGGCCGCAGCGTCAACTCCCGGAACCGGGTATTTCTTGAGGAGCCCGACGGCATCCGCACCCAGGCCCACGACCCCGCCCTGATGAAGGACCCCCACCTGATTATCTACCATCCCGTCCGGGAGCTGGGCAACGGCCTCATTGTCACCAACGGCGACCAGACCGACACCATCTGGGAGTATCTGGCCCGGGGCGAAAGCTGGGAGGCTGCCCTGCGCACCCGGCAGTTTGAGGACGACGGCCCCAACTGGACCCCCCGGATTTCCGGCCTGCAGGGCGCCGACGGCTCCTACAAGCTGTCCATCCTGAAGGCCGCCGACCCCGAAGGCCGCTGCTGCGCCCGGTTCTTCTGGGAGTACCCCGCCGTGGCCGGTGTGGGTCATTTCCTCCACACCTATGTCTGCGACGGAAACCCCGTGATTCCCACCTTCCAGGGGGAGCCGGAGCGGGTCTCCATTCCGGAAAGCATCGACGATTTCACCAATGAACTCTGGAACAATCTGGATGAGAACAACAAGATTTCCCTGTTTGTCCGCTACACCAACCTGGAAAACCGCCAGGCAGAGCAGCGGATTCTCAACAAACACCGCTGAGGAGGAATAGAAAATGAAGAATTTTGAGCTGAAATACGGCTGCAATCCCAACCAGAAGCCCGCCTCCATCTACATGGCCGACGGCAGCGACCTGCCCATCACCATTCTGAACGGCCGGCCGGGCTACATCAACTTCCTGGATGCCCTGAACTCCTGGCAGCTGGTGAAGGAATTGAAGGAGGCCACAGGAATGTGCGCCGTCACCTCCTTCAAGCATGTCTCCCCCACCTCCGCCGCCGTGGGCAAGGTGCTACCCGACACTCTGAAAAAGGCCTGCTTTGTGGACGATGTCCCTGAGCTGGACGAAAGCCCCCTGGCCTGCGCCTATGCCCGGGCCCGAGGCACCGACCGGATGTGCTCCTTCGGCGACTGGGTGGCCCTCAGCGACGTGTGCGATGTGACCACCGCCAAGCTGATTGCCCAGGAGGTCTCCGACGGCGTGATTGCCCCCGGCTATACCGACGAAGCCCTGGCCATCCTGAAAACCAAGCGCAAGGGAAACTATAACATCGTGGCCATTGACCCCAGCTATGTCCCCGCCGAGCAGGAGACCAAGCAGGTCTTCGGCGTGACCTTCCAGCAGGGCCGGAACAATTTTAAGATCGGGGCCCATCTGCTGGAAAACCTGGTGACGGAGAAGAAGCAGCTGCCCGAGAGCGCCAAGATCGATCTCATCGTCTCCCTTATCACCCTGAAATACACCCAGTCCAATTCCGTGTGCTTTGCCTATGACGGTCAGGCCATCGGCGTGGGCGCAGGCCAGCAGTCCCGCATCCACTGCACCCGGCTGGCAGGCTCCAAGGCCGACACTTGGTTCCTGCGCCAGCATCCCAAGACCCTGGCCCTTCCCTTCCGGGAAGATTTGGGCCGCCCCAACCGGGACAACGTCATCGACGGCTACATCAACGGAAACGAAGAGGATGTGTGCGCCGAGGGCATTTGGCAGAACTACTTCACCCGCCAGCCGGAGCGGCTGACCGAGGAGGACAAGCGCTCCTTCCTGGATAAGATTCACGGCGTTTCCCTGGGCTCCGACGCCTTCTTCCCCTTTGCCGACAACATCAAGCGGGCCTGTGCCTCCGGCGTCAGCTACATTGCCCAGCCCGGCGGCTCCATCCGGGACGATTTGGTCATCGAGGAATGCAACAAGCGGGGCGTGGCCATGGCATTTACCGGTATGAGATTGTTCCACCACTGATAAAGATATAAGATATATGATATAAGATATGAGATATGAGATATTGCGAAATCTCCAGGCCGTGTCCACATAAATGAAGAGGGAAGCTTATGTCCAGGGACAGCATTGCAAAGCAAAAAAGCATGGCATTTGCCAGGCGAATGATTCGGCTGTATCAATATTTGGGCGAGGAACATCACGAGTATGTGATGTCAAAGCAGATACTTCGCAGTGGAACCAGTATTGGAGCAAATATTGCCGAAGCGATCTATGGAAGCAGTCGTAAGGATTTTATTGCCAAGCTGCAAATTGCCCAGAAAGAGGCTTCTGAAACCCTTTACTGGTTGGAGCTTCTCAACAGCTGCGCCTATATTCCAGATGATCTCTATCAATCTCTGTACAGCGATTGCTGTGAGCTTTTGGCGATGCTCTCAGCCACCATCCGCACCTGCACAAAGTAAACATACTCTATGCAGTGAGCTTGGATTAGATGCATTTTATTCCATAGCCTATCTTGTATCTCATATCCCATATCTTGTATCTATGAGAGAAGGGGGATTTATCACCTATGAAATTATTAGTCGTCGGTGGCGGCGGGCGGGAGCACGCCATCATCAAGAAGCTGAAAGAAAACAAAACCATTGAAGAGATTTTCGTTCTGCCCGGCAACGGAGGCATTGCGGCGGACGCTGCCTGCGTTCCCATCGCCGCCACGGACATTCCGGGCATCGTGAATTTTGCCAAAGAGAAGAATATCGACTACGCCGTGGTGGCCCCGGATGACCCGCTGGTGCTAGGGGCGGTGGACGCTCTGAACGAAGTGGGCATTCCCTGCTTCGGCCCTAAAGCCAATGCCGCCATCATCGAGGGCAGCAAGGTCTTTTCCAAAAACCTGATGAAAAAATACGGCATCCCCACCGCCGCCTATGAGGTGTTCGATGATATGGATGCGGCCCTCCAGTATCTGGAGCACGCCCCCATTCCCACGGTCATCAAGGCCGACGGCCTGGCCCTGGGCAAGGGCGTGATCATCGCCCTCACCCGGCAGGAGGCCATGGATGCGGTCAAATCCATGATGGCCGACAAGATTTTCGGCAAGAGCGGCGAGCACATCGTCATTGAGGAATTCCTCACCGGCCCGGAGGTCAGCGTGCTGGCCTTCACCGATGGGCACGTGGTAAAGCCCATGGTCTCCTCCATGGACCACAAGCGTGCCGGGGACGGCGACACCGGCCTGAACACCGGCGGCATGGGCACCGTGGCCCCCAACCCCTGCTACACGGCGGAAATTGCGCAGCAGTGCTTGAAGGAGATTTTCCTGCCCACCATCCGCGCCATGAACGCCGAGGGGCGCAGCTTCACCGGCTGCCTGTATTTTGGCCTGATGCTCACCCCCAAGGGGCCCAAGGTCATTGAATACAACTGCCGCTTCGGCGACCCGGAGACCCAGGTGGTGCTGCCTCTGCTTCAAAGCGACCTGCTGACCATCATGCGCGCCTGCACCGACGGCACCCTGGCCGAAACCGAAGTAAAATTTGCGGACAAGCACGCCTGCTGTGTAATCCTGGCCTCCCAGGG
The DNA here is from genome assembly GCA_021771675.1 of Oscillospiraceae bacterium. Next base: position 8,356 of record JAETOP010000065.1, read on the forward strand.
CTATCCCACCGGCTACAAGAAGGGCTTTGAAATCACCATGACCCCCGAGGCCGCCGCCCACACCTATGTGGCGGGGGCAAAGCTGGAAAACGGGAAGCTGCTCACCTCCGGCGGCCGTGTCACCGGCACCACTGCCGTGGCGGACACGCTGGAGGAAGCCATCCGGGAGGCCTACCGGATTTCGGATGGAGTTCACTTTGAAAACGCCTACCGCCGCAGCGACATCGGCCAGCGGGCCTTGCAGGCCCTGAACTGATTGGGAGGATTTTAGAATGGTTTATCGTGTATTTGTTGAGAAAAAGCCGGGCCTTGCCCCGGAAGCGGCGGGACTGTTATCCGACTGCCGGAGCTTCCTCGGCATCAAGAAGCTGGAAAACGTCCGCATTCTGAATCGCTATGACGTGGAGGGCATCGACGAGAAGCTGTTTGACTATGCCCGCACCACCGTATTCTCCGAGCCCCAGCTGGACAATGTTTCCGGCGAGGCAGATTTGTCGGACGCCGACGTGGTGTTCGCCGTGGAGCCCCTGCCCGGCCAGTTTGACCAGCGGGCAGACTCCGCCGCCCAGTGCATCCAGCTGCTGCGCCAGGGGGATCGGCCCACCGTCCGCAGCGCCAAGGTCTATGCCCTCTATGGCAAGCTGACCAAGAAGGATGTGGAGGCCGCCAAGCACTACGTCATTAACGCCGTGGAGGCCAGAGAGGCCTCCCTGGAAAAGCCGGAGACCCTGGCCCTCCAGCACGACGCTCCCGAAACCGTGGACACGGTGAAGGGCTTTATCAAAATGACCGACAGCGCTCTGGGCAAGCTCCTGGACAAGCTGGGCCTGGCCATGGACCTGGACGACCTGAAATTTTTGCAGGCCTATTTCCGGGACGAGGAGGGCCGTGACCCCACCATCACCGAGGTCCGGGTGGTGGACACCTACTGGTCCGACCACTGCCGCCACACCACCTTCTCTACCCACATCGACAAGGTGAAAATCGCCGATCCCACTGTGAAGGCCGCCTACCAGCGGTACCTGGATGCCCGGGTGGAGGTTTACGGCAAGCAGAAGGCCTCCAAGCGGCCCAAGACCTTGATGGACATTGCCACCATCGGCGCAAAAACATTGAAAAAGCGGGGAGTGCTTCCCGAGCTGGACGAGAGTGAGGAGATCAACGCCTGTTCCATCCACGTTCCCGCCGTCATCGACGGCCAGGAAGAGGATTGGCTGCTGATGTTCAAAAACGAAACCCACAACCACCCCACGGAGATCGAGCCCTTCGGCGGTGCTGCCACCTGCATCGGCGGCTGCATCCGGGATCCCCTGTCCGGCCGGGCCTATGTTCACCAGGCCATGCGTGTCACCGGCGGCGGCGACCCCCGGGTGAGCTTGAAGGACACGATCAAGGGCAAGCTCCCTCAGAGAAAGCTTGCCACCACCGCCGCAGCGGGCTACTCCTCCTATGGCAACCAGATCGGCCTGGCCACCGGCCATGTGGCGGAGCTGTATCACGACGGCTACATTGCAAAACGCCTGGAATGCGGAGCCGTGGTTGCTGCCGCCCCCGCCGAAAATGTCCGCCGGGAGGTTCCCGCCCCCGGCGACGTGGTGATTCTGCTGGGCGGCCGCACCGGACGGGACGGCATCGGCGGCGCCACCGGCTCCTCCAAGAGCCACAACATGAAATCCCTGCAAACCATGGCCTCCGAGGTTCAGAAGGGCAACGCCCCCGAGGAGCGGAAGATTCAGCGCTTGTTCCGCAACGCCCAGGTCACCCGGATGATTAAACGCTGCAACGACTTTGGCGCTGGCGGCGTTTCCGTTGCCATCGGCGAGTTGGCGGATGGCCTTCGCATCGATTTGGACGCCGTCCGGAAGAAATACGACGGGCTGGACGGCACCGAGCTGGCCATCTCCGAGTCCCAGGAGCGGATGGCCGTGGTGGTGTCCCCCGAGGACGCTGACCGATTCATTGAAGCTGCCCAGGCAGAAAATCTGGAGGCCTATCCCGTGGCCGTGGTCACGGAGGAGGCCCGGATGGTCATGACCTGGAAGGGCAAGCAGATCGCGAATCTGAGCCGTGCCTTCCTGGATACCAACGGCGCCGTGAAGCACACCCAGGTGGCCGTGGGCGAGAAGGACTTGAATCCTCTCAACCAAAATCTCTACGGCTCCCTGCGGGAGATGGCCTCCAGCCTGAAAACCGCCAGCCGCAGAGGCCTGGTGGAGCGCTTCGACGGCTCCATCGGCGCCGGCTCCGTGCTGATGCCCTTTGGCGGCAAAACCCAAACCACCCCAGCCCAGGCCATGGCCGCCCTGTTCCCGGTGCTCCCCAGCCAGCACACCCAGCAGGCCAGCGTCATGGCCTGGGGCTGTGACCCCGACCGGACGTGCGTGGACCCCTATACCGGCGCTCACGACGCCGTTTACAGCTCCATGGCCAAGCTGGTGGCGGCAGGCGCCGACTACCACAAGGCCTACCTGACCCTCCAGGAATTCTTTGAAAAGCTCCGCACCGAGCCCGACCGCTGGGGCAAGCCCTTCGCCGCCCTCCTGGGGGCGCTGGATGCCCAGCTGGAGCTGGGCGCCGCCGCCATCGGCGGCAAGGACTCCATGTCCGGCTCCTTCCTGGATTTGGACGTGCCTCCCACGCTAATCTCCTTTGCCATCGCCCCGGTGGAGGCAGGGAAGGTGCTCTCCCCCGAATTCAAGGGAGCCAACCACCCGGTCTACCTCTTCGCTCCGGCGGCGGACACCGCTGAGGCCGTGAAAGCCAGCTGGGACGCCTTCCTGGCCCTCCATGACCAAGGGAAGATTCTCTCCGCCTGGGCAGTTGAGAACGGCGCCGCCGAGGCCGTGATGAAGATGAGCTTTGGCAACAACATCGGCTTCCACAGTGAAAACTTCACCGACTGGTATACCACCGGTGCCTGCTGTCTGATTGCGGAGCTGCGGGAGGATGTGTGGATGGACTGCGCCGTCAAGATCGGCTACACCACGGAAAAGCCCGTGATTGTGCTGGGCGAGGATCAGGCCTCCATCGAAGAGCTTCGCAGCCTGAACGAGGCTACCTTGTCCCAGGTCTACCCCACCAAAGTCACGGAGGGCGGTCAGGACATTCCCGCCTTCACCTACCAGGCCCAGAGCTATCCCGCTCCCGCCGTGAAAACAGCCCGGCCCAAGGTGCTGATTCCCGTGTTCCCCGGCACCAACTGCGAGTATGACTCCGCCCGGGCCATGCTGAACGCCGGGGCCGACGCCGAAGTCGCCGTGATTCGGAACCTGACGGCCTCCGATGTCCAGCGCAGCGTGGAGGAGTTCGCCAGGAAGGCCGCTCAGGCCCAGATGATCTTTCTCCCCGGCGGCTTCTCCGGCGGCGACGAGCCCGACGGCTCCGCCAAATTCATCACCGCCTTCTTCCGCAACCCCGCCATTAAGGAGCAGGTCGCCGCTTTGCTCCAGAAGCGGGACGGATTGATGCTGGGCATCTGCAACGGCTTCCAGGCCCTCATCAAACTGGGCCTGGTGCCCTACGGCGAGATTCGGGACACCGACAACACCTGCCCCACCCTGACCTATAACGTCATCGGCCGCCACCAGTCCAAGATTGTCCACACCCGGGTGTGTTCCAACAAGTCCCCCTGGCTCGCTGGCATACCCGTAGGCACCGTCTGCACCGTCCCCATTTCCCACGGCGAGGGTCGGTTCTTCGCCAGCGAGGAGCTGATTCAGCAGTTGGCGCAAAACGGTCAGATTGCTACTCAGTATGTGGATTTGGCAGGCAATCCCACCATGGACACCGAATTCAACCCCAACGGCTCCCTGTTCGCCATTGAGGGCATTACCTCCCCCGACGGCCGGGTCTTCGGCAAGATGGGCCACAGCGAGCGCATCGGCCAAAACCTCTACCGCAATGTCCCCGGCCAGTACGACATCCAGCTCTTCCAGAACGCAGTGAAGTATTTTAAGTAATGGCAAACCGCCTCCCTTCCGCTTGGAATGGGGGCGGTTTTGCTACCTCAGGTTGCGGCGGACGAAAAAAACGCATCCGACAGGTGGTGGTCATTTTCCCCCGGCTGTGGTAAAATATCCTTACAGCGCTGAACAATACACCCAAGGAGAAAAATTATGAGCTTCGGAAAAAATTTACAGTACCTGCGCCGCCTCAGCGGGAATATGACCCAGGAGGCCCTGGCTGACCGGCTGGGGGTAAGCCGCCAGACCGTTTCCAAATGGGAGATGGATGCCGCCCAGCCGGAAATGAGCAAGGCCACGGAGCTTTGCAATGTGTTTGGCTGCACCCTGGACAACCTGTTCCGGGAGGAGCTGGACGCCTGTGACAGCGCCTATTCGTGCCTCCGGGTGGAGGAAGTGCCGGGATTCCGGTATGTGCGCCATCTCGTCATCAGCCCCCAGCCGGAGGACGACGCCCTGGACCGGCTGCGAAAGCTGGCAAGCCAATATGGGGTGGAAAACCCCCGGCTGATTGGCTGGGATTTCCCCTGCCTGTCCCAGGAGCAGATCAATGTTTACCATCTCCACGGCTACGCCGCCGCCTGGATTCTCCCCCAGGGAATTACCCCAAAGGGCATGGAGATTCTGGAGCAGCCTGCCCAGCGCTACGCCGCCATCCACATTGAGCGCCCCTTCGACAATCCCTTCGTCACCATTCCCAACGCCTACCGCACGTTGATGGATTACATGCGTCTGAACGGCCTGACACCCCCGGAGCAGGATGTGATCTCCTGCTTTGAAACCGCCGGGAAAACCATGGACGTATACATTGCCTGCCTGTAACAGATCGCCCCGGCCGGTTGGCCGGGGCGCATTTTTACACAAACAGCTTTTTCGGTTATCGGCATTCGTAAGCAAGGTTAAATCCAACGCACTGGTGCTTACGGCACCCACGGCTCCCCTTACACTTCGGGAGCCTCCCTCAAAAGCCTTTACCTGATTCCATTCAACGAACTGCCATATTACAATTTTGCTGAGTTAACCCGATAACCTAAACAGCTTTTTGTCCAGTCCCCGTGCCTTTATAGCGAACAGCACCATGCTGCCCAGGGCCAGCAGGGCGATCAGCTCTCCTAAGGCCACAAACAGGGCGTTATACCAGAAGCTGGCCTCGCCGATGTAATAAGTCAGCTCCCAGCCCACCAGAAGCCCATTGGTCACAGCAGGGAGCAGCACCCCCAGAAGGGGATAGCCCTTGACGGTGATCTTCCGGGTCAGCCACATACCCTCGACCGCCAGGAAAGTAGCCAGGGTACCCACAAGCCAGTCCAGGGGCAATGTTCCCGCAAAGGTCAGGTTAAAGAGCAGGCAGCCCAGGGTCAGTCCCGGCACAGCGGCGGGGGTGAAGAAGGCAAACACGCACAGCGCCTCGCTGACGCGAACCTGAATGGCCATGGAGGTAGACTGGGGCCAGAGCAGGTACTGGGCATAGGTCAGCGCTGCATAGAGGGCGGCAAAGATGGCGGAATGGGTGAGAAATCTCGTGTTCTTCATGGCTTTTTTCTCCTTGAAAAATGTTTTTCAGCTTTGCCCGGCAAACCGGTAAATTGTAATTTAGTGGGCAGAGCCCGCAGCCAATTTTGCCTGGGGCTAGTCTGTTATCGTTTTTTCCCTAACCCGCCCGGTAACGTTTTGGCTACCGAAGAATGTGCCGCACTGCCCTTTTCTGCGTAGGGGAGGCTATTAGCCTCCCGCCAGCTACCGGCCTTTGAGCGGTGCGTTGAATGGTGAAGTGTGACGGTTTCTGAGGGACTGTGCAGTAAAATGTTGCGTATTTGCATTGGTTTTGGCGAAAAGGGGATACCTTTCCACATTGGACTTTAAGAACATTTTAGTACCTGCTGTACAGTCCCCCAGTCGTGCTGTTCGCACGACAGCCCCCCTTACACAGGGGGGCCTCCCTCAGAAACCATTCCCTTCCACCACTCAACATTCAGCCCAGAAAGCGTTACCGGGCGGGTTAGGGCAAAATCGATTACCGACCAACCTCGTGCGAATTTCTGTTTACTGATCGGAGCCAAAAACAAACTGCGGCCACAGATTTGTGACCGCAGCAAAAGGAAATGGGCGCAGAATGCGCCCATCTAATTTTCTTAATCCCTAGTTTTGTTTACCGACAGGATGGTCACGAACTGTCCTTTTAAGTTGTAAGGGAAGTATACTATATTCTGCGGAATCTGTCAAGTATGGAATCACAGGCTGTCAAACCTGGCAGCTCCCCTGGTATCCAGCCAGAGGGTCACGCTCAGGCCGAGCAGGGCCAGCAAGGCCCCCGTCAGGCCCAGATACCAGTCTGTGGAGAGGAGATTCCGGGAGAGCCCACATCCTACCGCCGCCAGAATGGGCAGGGCAAAGCCAAGGAGTATGGAAAGCATCATGTTCATGCTCTGCTTGATGGGCATGGCCTCACTGGTCCACTGGAAATTGGGCCGCAGCACCCCCAGCAGCAGGCCAAAGGCGCCGGTGAGCCAGATAAAGGCGACCGTCCACAGACTGCACAGCAGGATGCTCACCGCCCCCAGCTTTAGGCAGATTCCCAGCACCACCGCCGCAAATACCCCGGAGGGGAGATTCAGCAGCACATGGAGCCGCAGCTTGGCGCTCAGCACCATCCTCCCGCTGACGGGCAGGGAGCGGAGAATCCACAGATACTTCCCCTCCAGAGACACCGAGGGGGTGGACACGGCGTTGAGCCCGGCGCACAGGCACACAATGACCACCACCGCCATGGGGAGCACGTCCCCAATCCAGGGCAGCATTTCTCCCAGTCCGCCAACGACCGCTTCCAGAACCTCCCGCTTGACCAGAGCAAAAACCGCCAGCACCGGCAGGAGGAAGATGCCCAGGCCGCAGTTGAGCATGTAGATGGGACTGCTGATAAAACGCTTCAGCTCCCGCCCCAGCAAGGCGGCGGAGACGCCGGTGGATTTGACGGTGAGCTTCCCCACCTTTTTCCGCTCCCCCTGGGTTCTCGTAGCAATGCGCAGGAAGCTCTTAGAGAGCAGGAAAAAGCTTGCGGCGAACAGTGCCAGGGTGATGCCGGTGAAGATGGCCATTGCCTTTCCGTCCCCGGCGGCGGCCATGCCCAGCTGATAGAGCACATTGGCCCAGACCCGGATGCCCTCCCCCAAAGCCGCAGCGTTCAGAAGCAGCTTTTGGAGAATGCTCATCATGTTCATGCAGACATAATAATAGCCGCAGAAGAACACCAGGGAGATCAGAACGACGAAGAAGCTCTTGTTCTTCATCCGGGAGACAACTAGCGCCACCACCCAGCCCAGAGCGCAGGTAATCACCGTGACGAACAGGGCGATCAGGAAAATCAGCGCAATGTCAAACACCACTGCCTGCGTGCTCACCGTGCCGAATATCCAGGCATAGCAAACCGCCGGAATCCACACAATCCCACTGTACATCAGGCTCATGCCGTAGACCAGGCTCATTCTGGTCACAAGAATCTTTGCGGGCGCAATGGGCATGGCCAGCAGCATTTCATTGTCCTTGGATAAGTACAGCGTGGCGTAGGTATTGAACACGCTGCCAAAGGCGCCCATGAAAATGGCGGCAACACCCATCAGCACAAAATACAGCCAGTCCATCCCCAGACTCAGCAGGGTGTCCCCCGTCAGGAAGGACATGCCGAAGAACATGGCCCCGAGGAACAGCATCACTGCCGTAAAAAGGACGAACATGCCAAAAATGCCCCACTTTGTCCGTCTTTTCCCGGTTTTTGGGTTGATAAAATAGGAGCGGAAGCACTCCATGTATTGCTTTTTGATGAGGGCTTTCAGCATGGTTATCCCTCCAGTTCCAGGAACACGGACTCCAGGCTGGTGTCGCCCTTCACTTCCTCCATGGTGCCGGAGCGGATGAGTCTGCCCCCCTTGATGATGGCCACCTTGTCGCAGAGCTTTTCCGCCACCTCCAGCACATGGGTGGAGAAGAAGATGGCCCCGCCCCGGTCGCAGACCTGGCGCATCATCCCCTTGAGGGTGTGGGACGCCTTGGGGTCCAGGCCCACGAAGGGTTCGTCCATCAAAATCAGCTTCGGCTGGTGGAGCCAGGCGGCGATGATGGCCAGCTTCTGCTTCATGCCGTGGGAGTAGGAGCCGATGGACTGGTTCAGGTCGGCGGTGAGCTCGAAGGCATCCGCCAATTCCTTCACCCGCTGCCGCCGCTGCTGGGCGTCCACGCCGAACACGTCTCCCACGAAATTCAGGTATTGCATTCCGGTCATGAAGTCGTACAGGTCGGGGTTATCGGGGATGTAGGCGATTTTCTTTTTGCAGGCCATGGGCTCCTTCTTCATGGACACCCCGTCCACCAGGATTTCCCCCTGGTCAAACTGCATGATTCCCGCTACGCTTTTCAAGGTGGTGGTTTTGCCCGCGCCGTTGTGGCCGATGAAGCCGTAGATTTCCCCGGGCAGGATGTGCAGGCTCAAATCGTCCACTGCCTTTTTGTCCCCATAGCTTTTGGTAAAATGATCGATTTTCAGCATAGATTCTTCTCCTTTTTCCTTTTGGTTTCCCGTACCGGGAGTATACACCTTCCACCAGGTGGAAAGTCAAGGGGTTTTCCAAAAAATCCCGTCACGGGCAGTAACTTTTTTCAATATGGGCCAGCTCCTGGAAGGTCAGAAGCTTTTGACCGTCGAAGGTCAGCTCTACGATGTAGGGCATCCAGTCCACAAGGCGCAGAAAGTCCTCACAGCCGAACTGGGGGCGATAGTAATTCAGGATGGCGCTGAGGGCCGTGCCGTGGGTGCCCACAGCGATGTTCTTCCCCTGATTTTCGCTTAGAATTTCCCGCAGAGCGGCGATGTTTCGCTGCTGCACCTGGCCGATGGATTCTCCCCCGGGCTCATGCCAGGAAAAATCCTGCCAGCGGCGGCGCAGGGGGGAGTCGGCATCCCGAAGGCCCGCATTGCCCTGCTCCCCCGCCTGGCGCTCCCGGAGGCCCTCCTTTGTGACAATGGGAAGGTCGTAATGAGCGGCGGCGGGACGGATGGTGTCCAGGCTCCGCAGGTAGGGGCTGCAATAGAAGCAGTGGATGTTCTTGTCCGCTAAAACCTTCGTCACCAAGGCGGTGTCCGCCTTTCCCTCCTGGGTCAGGGGACGGGTGCTGTCCTCCCGGTGGCCGTGGATGGGCTGGGCATGGCGGACAAAGTAGACGTGGGTCAGGGGCGGAATCCGATTCAGGTCAATCCAGTAGCGCTGCTCCGTCTTTCCGTCCTCATTAATAACTTCGTTTTCCAGGATGCCGCCGTTGCGGATGATGGATTTGGCGGAGCCAATATTATCCGCATCGCAGGTCATCAGCACCCGCATGATCCCCAGCTCCCGGCATTTTTCCAGGGCCAGCCGAATCATGGCTGTGGCATAGCCCTTTCGCCTTTGACTGGGGCGGATGCCGTCGCCGATGTGGCCCCCGGAAAAGAGCAGGGACTCATTGAGGCGGTGGCGGATGTTCACAGCACCCACAAAGATATTTTGGTCCAAATCCAGGCAGAACCAGGTGGAGTTTGGCACCCAGTCATTCTTCTTCTCCCTCATTTCCAGATTTTCCAGATAGCGGCCGAAGTCCCGGTAGTCAAGCTCTCGAATTGCGTAGGGGGAGAAATGCTGCTCGGCGGCCAGCCACTCCTCCATCATGTCAAACAGCTGCTGCCTGTATTCCGGGGTCAGCTTTACCAGGGTAATGTTCATATAATCCCTCTCAATTCCGTCATAAAATGTTGCCGTCATCTTATATCATCCTCCCCCAAATGTCAACCCCGGCTGCGCCGGGAGGCAAACTCGCACGAAGATGGTCGGTCGTCGTTCCCCCGCTATCCACCCGGTAACGCTTTTGCGCCCGGGGCCAAATTTCAAACATTTCGTAAACAAAGCAGAAATCTCTGAGCAGCCTCGTTGACAAGCGGGACACCCTGCGGTATGATAGTTGCGTTTTATGTGGAAGGCTGGGAGGAGGGCCCTGATGGAACAGCGAAAAAAGAAGAAAATATGGACTGCCCTGCTGCTTCTGGTGCTGCTGGCTCTGGTTCTTGGCCTCTGGCGGTACCTGGGCAGGCCCGTGATGAAGCTGATTTCTGACCCTGCCTCCTTCCAGGCGTGGGTGGAGGCCCACGGGTGGTACAGCCGTCTTGTCTTCCTGGGGATGGTGATTTTCCAGGTGATCGTGGCGGTGATTCCCGGAGAGCCCTTTGAAATTGCGGCAGGCTTCGCCTTTGGAGCCTTGGAGGGCACCCTTCTCGCCATCGCCGGAGCAGCTCTGGGCAGCGTCATCACCTTCTGGCTGGTGCGGCGTTTCGGCATGAGGCTGGTGCGCATCTTTTTCAGTGAGGAGCAGCTGGGCTCTGTGAAATTTCTCAAAACCAACAAAAAACGCCGCTTTCTCTTCCTCCTCGTCTATATGACTCCCGGCACCCCCAAGGATTTGCTGGGATATTTCGCCGGACTGACGGACATTCCCTTCCCGGTGTTCTGCCTGATCTGCACCCTGGGCCGGATTCCCTCGGTGGTCACCTCCACCGTGGGCGGGGCGGCTCTGGGCACCCGAAGCTACGCATCCGCCGCCATGATTTTCGCTCTGACCCTGGCTGTCAGCGGAGCGGGACTGTGGATTTACGATTGGATTTGCAAGAAACACGAGGAAAGCGACCGATAGCAAAAGCCGACACCCAAAAGGATGTCGGCTGCTGTTTTGTCCGGATTATTTGGAAATCACAAAGGAGTAGGTGGCTTCCGTGTCAATTTCCGTGGCGTCCACGCCGGTCATAGCGTACTCGCCGTCGATGTAGAAGGCCCAGTAGCTGCCGTCGGTATCGTAGTCGGCGGTGATGCCGCTGACGGTCTTCACATACAGGCCCCACTCGCTGTCGTCGCCCGCAATGATGCTCAGCTCCGCCAGGGCAGCGCCCACGGTGTCGGCGTCGGTGGAGACGGTAACGGTGACGGTGTTCTCCTCGGCATCCGTGACCTGGAAGGTGAACGTCTTCTCGCCGAAGCCGTAGTGCTTGCCCTCACCCAGGGTGATGGTCTGTCCCTCTTCCAGCTCCCTGCCGTCCACCTTCATCAGATACAGGGCGTTTTCGTCAATCTTGGTGGAATCCACGCTGGTCATGGCGTACTCGCCGTCGATGTAGAAGGCCCAGTAGCTGCCGTCGGTGTCGTAGTCGGCGGTGATGCCGTTGATGGTCTTCACGTACAGGCCGTACTCACCGTCTTCTCCAGCGATGATGTTCAGCTCCGCCAGGGCAGCGCCCACGGTGTCGGCATCGGTGGAGACAGTAACCAGGGCAGTCTCATTCTGGCACTCCACCGCAAAGGAGAAGGTGGTTTCACCCTCGCCATAGGCTGCACCGTTTTCCAGCAGAATGGTCTCATGGTTTTCATCCCAGACGGTTTCCGGCTCCTGGGCGAAGGCCACAGCTCCCAGGCTCAGCGCCAGGGCCAGGCAGAGGACAACAGAAATCAGCTTTTTCATAAATACATTGCTCCTTATCGGTATGTTTTTACCGGGTTATTCTACCATACCCAGATAAAAAAATCAATCGTCAAACACATACATTCCAAAAAACGCCACCAGGCCCTCCCCGGGGCTGTACTCCAGTCCCGCCGCATCCGCCAATTTCTTCACAAAAATGCAGTAGGCGGACATGCAGGAATATTGGAGCTCCGGGAAGGTGCAGGGTTTCCCCTCCTTCCGGGCACAGGGGGTGCACAGGGCACAGCCGCTGGCCCCCACCAGAAAGCCAGGGCAGTCCCTCTGCCGCAGCTGCTTCATCAGACGGATGGCAGCGGTATTATGGCCCAGCTTGGCGGCCTTGATGGCCTTCTTATCCTCATAGTCTGAAATTTCCCAGATGGTTTGCAGCACCAGGGCCTTTTTATGGCTGATAATCCGCTGCTTCATCTGCTCGGTTGAGCCGCAGTCCGGCGGGCAGGAATAATTTGCCCCGTACTGACCGCAGAGATTTTCCTCGCAGAAGGAGCGGAACATGGGGTCAAAGACGATTTGCTCCGTGTCGATCACCTCTGCCCCGGCAAACCCCGACTCCACCGCAAGGGCGATCATTTCTTTTGATGTCATTGTTTTCTTCTCCTTTGGATTGCATATTATACCGTTATTCCCCACAAATTGAAATTTGGCAGTGCGTTGAATGGTGAAATGTGACGGCTTCTGAGGAAGGCTCCCCTGTGTAAGGGGAGCTGGCACGGCGAAGCCGTGACTGAGGGACTGTGCAGTAGAATATTTAAGTTTTTCACCATGTTGGGCGAATACCGGATATGTGTTCGTCTACCACAATTCTTTTATTTCAGTGCTCCTCCGTTGTGTGAAAAAGGGCTTAGGATTGGGGTGTACCTTTCCACATTGGGTTGCACCGGCATCTTAGTGTCTGCTGTACAGTCCCTCAGTCAGCTTCGC
>JAETOP010000066.1 GCA_021771675.1 Oscillospiraceae bacterium
TCTCCCAAAACGGATCAGACTGATGGGCGTTCTTGGGGGTGGTGTTTTTGATGAAGTTGTCGATGAGGCGGAACACGTCGGCGTCCTTGCGGATGTAGCGAAAAGGGTTGTAGCAGTCGGAGTGTTCCGGGTCCACCAGGTCGAATACGCGGATGGCATAGCCCTTTTGCAGGAGCAGGGGGACGGCGGCCCTGGCGGCTTCTCCTTTCGGGTCAGTCACCAGATAAGAGGTGTTTGCCAGATAGATGTTGGGCTTGATGACGAACCGGGTCTTTCCCGCCCCGGAGCCGCCCACAATGATTTGCAGGAGGTTGCGGCGGTGCTTCCGCCCGTCCAGCCCCATTTGCAGGTGCTGGGTCAAGATCACATTGTTGTCCGGGTTTTTATCCCGGTATTTCCTGTTCAACTGGCGGACGCTGCCCCATCGGGCGCTGCCGTGTTCCTCGCCGGGCCTCCGGTTGTTCCGGGTGGAGAGATAGAGAGCGGCGGCACAGCCGTAGACGGCCATGCCGATCAGCAGGAATTTCGGGGTGTAGGGCGTCCAGTGGATGGCAAAGGGGCGCTCTATCAAGCCAGGGAAAACCGCCATTAGGTCAATGAGGGTCATGCTCTCCTCGTAGCCGGAGGCCAGCAGGGCGGCCAGCCAGAGGACAGGGATGGTGAGCAGCGCCCAGGGCAGGAAGCCGCCACGGTCAATCTGTCTCATGGCAGTTACCTCTCCTGGCCGTGAGCCTGCCTGCGCCGGGGCGGTTTCTTTTCCGGCTCCTGGACGCCCATGGCTTGGAGAAAGGAGGCGCGGCTGGCCCGCGCCTCCTCATCGGTAGCCCCGCTCTGGGTGATGGTAGCTTGGTCCAGACAGCGGCTGTTTCTGACCTGGCACCGCCCGGCGCCGCACCCGTCCAGAGTGGAAGCCATAAAATTAACGCTGTCCATGGCGCAGTCCAGAAAATTGCACCGGGCCAGCCTTGCCCTTTGGAAGGAGGCCCACTCCATGGCACAGTCCCGAAAATGGGTGTGGGCCAGAACCGCGTGAAAAAAGGTGGTGTGGCTGACGGCACAGGAATGAAATTCGGAACCGTACAGGTTCGCCCCATCAAGGCGTACATCCTGGATACGGCACACGGCGAAGGTACAGCCGTCAAACCGGGAGAAATTGCAGTCCGCACGGTCCGGGAGGCAGTATAAGGTCACATGGTCTAAATAGCTCTCCCGGAAAAAGTCTGGGGGGAAGCCCGCTTTCGCCGCCCAATCATAAATTTGCTGGTCGATAATTTTCAGAGGCCGGGCCGGGTCCAGGTCCATAATTTTATACTTGTACTGCTTGCTGCTGCTCTTGGTATAAGGGACTGTCAGCAGAGCCTTTTGCGCCCAGAAGTCCCGGATGCTCTGGCGGATGGCCTGGACACGGGCGGCGTATTCGCCGCCCTGTGTCCGCTCCGCCCAATCCAGCAGTTCCTCCAGAGGCATATCATTTCGGCCCTGGAGATGGTCGTTGATGTTCCGTATCATCCGGGCCCGGTTCTGCCCGTTGTATTGGGCAGGGTCGATGTCCTCCAGACAGTCAAAAAACTGCCTGCTGATCTCCAGGCCGGTTTGGACCGCTTTGTAATCGCTCATGGCGTACTCCTTTACATTATAAAGTAGGGTGTCGAAACTTACCTCAAATTGAGGCAGGTTTCGACACCCTTTGCGGATGGATCAGTAGCCGGTGCGGGGCAGCGGCGTGGGCTTGCCGTAAACGCTTGTCACCCAGCGGCTGACCGCCTGCACCCAGGTCCCGTTGTAGACGCCGCCCACATCGGCCACGTTCACAAAGGAGCCTGCGGGCAAGCCAGCCACGGCCTTGCAGTAGAGATAGGGCGTCTCCACCTGGGCAAAGCCCGCCGGGGCCTGCCCGAACACGAACATGATCTCCGTCACACGCTCGTTGGCGGCAAGGCCCAGGGCGGTGGCAGAGGCGGCCAGAGTATAGTTTTTCGCCGTGGACAGGTTATCCGCCAGAGTGCGGTAATCCCCGCCGTTCACCCGGTATACGATTTTATAAGTGCCGGGGAAATTCCAGGTGCCCGTCACCACCGTTTCCAACCGCACCTGGGCGGGCAGAGTGTCCCGGAAATAGAAGCTGTCCAGGCGGATATTGGAGGCATTGGCGATGTTGGAGAACACATAGCGCACGGGCTGGCCCGCCATGATCTCCTTGGGGCCGGTCTTGGTGATGGAAACCCCGGTAGACAAGCTCTTGTTGGTGACTTCAAACCGGACGATCTGGCCTTCATGCTCCAGGTAGGCCGTCAGTTCCTGCTCGCTGATGCCGTAATGCTCCGGGCTTTTTACCTCTCGGATGGTATAGCGGGACAAGGGCAAGGGCTTGGACACGGCCAAACCCCGGCTGTCTGAGCGGATGGTGTCCACCACATTCCCGGCCTTGTCAGTGATCTCGAACACGGCTCCCTCCAGCAGCGTCCCCGCGGGCAGGCCGTTGGTGGGGTTGTAGTCGGCAGACTTCTTCACGATCTGGATTTGGGCCGTGATGGGGATGTTCTCCCACTCCACAAGGGTGGTGGCCCCGGCCTTGACGTAAACGGTTTTCAATTCCGTGTCCGGGACATATCCCTCATTTTCCAACTCCCGCAGATAGTAGCGGCCTGCGCTGGGCAGGTCCTCAAACCAGGCATAGCCCCGGTCGTCGGTGGTCTGCTGGTCGATGGGGTTGTGGTCAGCATCGTACAAAATGAAGGACACCCCATAAATCCCCTTGCCGGTGGTCTTGTCCGTCTTGTAGACCTTGATGCCGCTGAAGGCCCGGTTAGTCACCACCAGGGGCGACGAGCTGCCGTCCGACACAGCAAAGTAGTGGGGCGTCGCGTCCAGCTTGAAGCCTTCGGCGCTCTCCGTCTCCAACGCGTAATAGCTGCCGTCCTCCAGCGTCACAAAGACGCTGCCGGTTTTCCCGGTGGTCACGGTATCCACCAGGGCGTCGTCGCTGACGCGCCGGATCTCAAAGGTCACATTGGCAAGCCGCTCCGACTTGTCCGCCTCGTTGACCTTGATGATCTCGACGCCGCCCACGGGGTCGTTATAGAAATACAATTCCTGGCAGTCATCCGGGTTGACGGTTACGGTCTGGCTCCTGGTCTCCTCGTGGATGGTATAGCCTGGGATGCTGGCCTCCTCGGTCACGACGACGGTGCCCGTGATATTGGACAGCACGATCATCCCATTGGCGTCCGTCCAGTACAGGCCGTTGGAGGACTGCTTGCCACCCTCGGCGTCCACATAGCTGCCGTCCGAGTAGACAATTCGGAACTGCACCCCTTCGAGCGGGGCCTTGTCCAAACTGGACAACTTGTGGATGATAAGCTGACCCAGAGGCTGGTTCCTAAATTCAAGATTGACGCATTGGCCCGCCCGGATCGTGGCGCTTTGGCTGGCGTCGTCCTTCAGGTAGCCGGGTTTGGCCCGTGTTTCGGACACCACCAGCACCGTGCCGGGTTCGATATTGGATACCAGGAAGGTCCCGTCGCTTCCGGTGACAAACTTGCCGTTGTTGTCGCCCACCACGGTCCCATCCGCGGTCATCACAAAAAATTCAACATCGCTTAAAGGTGTATTGTCAACACTTGATACCTTTTTTACCAGCAAGCTGCCTTTGGGGCTGTTGCCGAAGTAGAGGGTCACAATGTCCTGGTCCCTGCCGGAGATATAGAAGGACTGGGGCGCGCTGTCGATGACGTGGCCGCTGTCACTCTCCAGCTCTTCACAGATGTAGTGGCCGGCTTTCAAGCCCGTGACAGTAAAGGAGCCGTTTTCCGAGGTCCGATAGGTGCCGATCACCGTGCCGCCGCTGCCGCTGGTATCGCCGCCCAGGTAACTGAGCTGAAACAGGCAGCCTTCCAAACCAGCCCCCGTGACGCTATCCCGCTTGTAGACCACCAACGCCGACAGGGGGGTGTTCTCAAACAAGAACGTGTGGCCTTTACCTGCCTGGATAAATGCTTCCTGGGTGTCGCTGTCCTTGATGGAGAAGCCCCTGGGCGGTGCCAGTTCCTTTACCCGGAACCAGCCGTCCCGCAGGCCGTTGGCCGGGCCAGTCAGTTCAATGCGGCCATTCTCGTCCGTGGTGAAGATGCCCAGGTCGTTGTATTCGCCGGTCTCCGTCTCGTTGCTGGCGTACCACACCTGGAACCGCACGTTACTCAACCGCTCATGGGTGATGGAATTTTCCTTGATGATCTCGATGACGGGCCGTATGTGGTCGTAGAAGTATGCCTCCCGGTCCCGGTTGGGAAATAAGGTCACATACTGATCCGGGGCGTCCATCAGATAGGTGTTGCTGCCTACGGACTGCTCGGAGATTTTGAACACCCCCGGCCAGAGGTTAGGCACGGTGGCGGAGCCATCCGGCCCGGTGGTCACTTCGGCCACACTGTGGCCGTCCGCCGCCTTCACCAAAAAGGTGGTGTTGGGGATGGAGATAGAGTGGTCATCGGCATCAAACTTCCAGATGGTCAAGTTGGGCCGCTTGTCATTTTGCAGACAGATGGTACTGTCCTGGCCGGGAAACAGCTCCACATGGTACTCCCGGAGATCCAGCAGGTGGTCTGACACCGTGGAGGTCTCGACCAAAGAATATACGCCGGGGTCCAGCCCCTCCCACACGATCTCTCCGGCGCTTGAAGTTGTGCGGTCCAGATACCGGGAGCCGTCCTCGATTTTGGCCAAACGGTAGGTGACGCCGCCCAGGGGTGTGCCGTCCGCGCTCTCCTTATATAAATAGAGGGAGGGCAGTTTGGAGTTGGTGAAAACGAACTGGGCCTGCTCGTTGCCGTCTAGGTGGATGATGCGCTGGGCATCGTCAATCACATAGCCCGGACACTCCAGCTCCGTCACCACATAGGCGGTGTTGGCGGGCAACTTACTGAGGTCGATGGTCCCATCCTCCAGGGTGGTGTATTCCACCGGGCCGAAGCTGCCGTCTACCGCCTCGAAACGGAAGCGGGCGTTGGCGATAGGTTTGGAGAGGTCCGAGCTGTCCACCTTGATCAGATGGATTCCAGGCAGGCGGTCATTGAAAAATACCAGGTTCTTGATGCCGTCTCCGGCCTTCAGCTCCACCTCCTGGGGCGTGGTATCCAGCACATGGCTGTTGCCGCCGGTGTTCCGTTCCTCTGCCCGGTATGTTCCTGGCTGGCAGTCCGTGAGCAGGATCTGACCGAACTCGTCCGTCTGGAAAATGCCCAGGCTCTCGGCATCCCGGAAAATCTCGAAGGACACATTGGGCATGAGGGTCATGGTGCCCCGCTCATATTTCGTGATGCGTAATCCGGGCAGCTCTTTGTTGCTGATGGTGGCGTCGGAGCATTTGCCGGATACCACTGAAACGGTCTGCACGGTGTCGGTGTCCGCAATCCAGCCGGGGATGCCGGCTACCTCCCGGACTTCCCAGCCGCCCGGTTCCAGCTCATCGAACACGGCCATGCCGCCGATCTTCGTCTGGGCGGTCTGGACCTCGCCGGTGGCGATGTTCTTGATCTGTACCGTGACGCCGTTCAATGCCTCGCCGGTATCGCTCCATTTCTGAACACGGATGGAGCCGTAGGGGGCATTCCAGAAGGTGACGGTGGCCGTCTTGTTGTACTCCACGTCAACGTGCTGGGTGCGCACATTGGGCAGCAGGTGATAGTTCGGGGGGATCTCCTCCGTTACGGTGTAGTGGCCCTCTAATGTGAGAGGAATGGTAACGGTTCCATCCGCCAGGGTGGAGAAAGAGCCTACTTTCTTGCCCTCCGGGTCATAGACGGAGAACACGGCCCCCTCCAGAGGAATTTCCGTTCCCTCCTCCAGCTTCACGATTTTTAGTGCGGTTTCACCGGGGTCAGCAGTGTCATCCCCATCGGGGGAACCGGCATAGCTGCTTACCGCCGCCAGCTCCATGTGCTTGGAGTTGTCCAGGTCACAGATATAATTCTGCAATTCACCGTACTTGTTCTTTTCCGCGCATACGGCATACATGGCGGCGTACTGAGCCACATCCGCTTCAAAGGAGATCTGGACCGTTCCGCTCCTGCCCTCAATGCTGTCCACGGGGTACAGCACCTTGAAGCTGGCCCCATAGCCGTCCCCGGTCCACTGGGCGGAAACCTTGGTGATGTCCTGGTTGTTTTCATCCACGATGCGGGTGCCGCTGGGGACCTCGCCGGGATCAGAGAACGCGATGGAGATGTCGTAGCCATATACCCACGTCTCGCTCCAAAGGGTAAAGACCTGCTGCTTGTAAGCCTTGCCGTCTACGGTAACAGGGTAAGCCGCGGACTTGTCCGGGGTGGCGGTCATCTTGGGGGAGAGCATATAGTTGTAGGTGGTGCCCCGCTTGTAGATGTCTTTAGCGGCGGCCAGGATGCGGTTGCCGATGTCCAACTCGTTCCCGGTCAGGTCGGGGGCCGCCTTGAGGTTGGCAATGTTCCAGTTGGGTAAGAGATAGCACCACAAGGCCATCTTGGTGGCATAGTAGGCTTGGTACTTGTTATCCAGGTTCAGTTCTCCCAGGGAGCGATGTGGATAGCCGTTGGAGATGATGCCCACCACCTTGGGGTCGCTGGACCGCTCGTTGGCGATGTACTGGATACTCTCACCAGGGGCTACCGTCTGGGGGACGCCCTTGGTATTGGGGTTCACGCAGTAGGCCGGGACCTCTTTCAACTGCCCCCGGGCGTCTATATATTTGAAGTAGGTGTAGTTCTGGGTGCGGACGGTGCCGTTGATGGACAGGTACGACAGCTCATACCCGCCGTTGTAGATGTCCACCTCGCCCAGCGCCTCCTCCACCGTGTCGGCGGCCAGAGAGGTGGTGGGCAGCAGGCCCATCGCCATGACGAACAGCAGGAACAGTGTCAAAATTCGTTTTTTCATGGGTGCCTCCTTCAAAATGGGCAGAAGGAGGCATAGCACTCTGTCATTTGACCGAGCCGTACATCACCCCCTCGCTGCGTTCCAATGACAGACTATTTGTTAAAATGCATAAGATAATGGGAAGAAGAAAAATCAGTCGAAATCTGCCTCAAATTGAGGTAAGTTTCGACCAAAAAAATCTGTGGGCGTCACCGCTCCACGGCCTGGACCATCCAGCGGTAATCACGCTCATCCCGCACACAGGTATAGAGCGTTAAGCGGTTATCCGACGTGGCGGCGGTGCCGCCGGTGTCTGTTTCCTTGACCTTGGATACGGATACCACCTCATAGGTGCGGGTCCCCAGCTTGGTGGTCCAGGTGATGGTGTCGCCCATCGTCAGCGTGTGGATATCCCCGAAGTAGCTGTTGGTTCCCCGGTTATGGGCCGCGAGACAGCAGTTGCCGTCCCAGATGCTGGTGTCGGTAAAGTGGCCCACGCCCTTGGCAAGAGTGGAGCTGCCGGTGCCCTCATAGACCTTGACCGTTAGGCCGATGGCCGGGATTTTCAGCGTGCCCAGGTGCCCGCCGCTGTAATAGAGATCATCGGTGACGCTGGTGAAGGCGGTTCCGGTCCATGCGGATATGCCGGCGCTTACCGTGGGATAGCTGGCCGCGCTCCCGGTGGAAGTCACCAGACCACCGCCCTCCAGCGCGCCGGGGACCAGGTTGGGCGTCAGATGCTCCCCGCTGCCGGGGAGGCAGCTGGTAGGGGTGCCGAAGCCGGGCGGGACCAGAGCGATATTTTTGCTCCGGTCTACGTTGGGGTCCTCCTGCTCATAGATGGTGTCATCGCTGGTGGGCTTGCCGAACAGGTAATCGTCCGGGGCGTCCACAGTGTATTCCAGGGCATGGGCCGGGGTGACGGCCAGCGCCGCTAGCAGAGCGGCGGACAGTAGGATCGTGTGCAGACGTTTCATTGTGTGAACTCCTTCCATTCCTTTTTGGATTTGTGCTTTTTCAGCAGGACCTTGCTGCCAAAGAAAAGGCCCGCCGCTGCCGCTCCCGCAGGCAGGACCAGGAGCCATTTCAGGCCGGTGCCGCCGGAGGGGGCCGCCGGGACAGTCGTGCTGTCCACCTCCACGGCGGTCCCGTCCATGGGCGTGCCGCTGAACACGGCGATATAGGTCACGGTGCCGCTGGAGGTCCTGGACACCTCTCCGGCATATTCGGCGGTGACGGTGTAGCCGGTGGCGTATTTGCTGGACGCGGTTCCGGTGTAGCTGGCGCTGGCGGTGTAAAAGCCTCTGGCCTCCTGCCACTGAACGTCCGCCAGTTCCAGGGTCCGTCCCCCGTCCTCAATGGTCTTGGGGATCAAGGACACATCCGCGTCGGACAGGTTGGGATAGGTCCGGGCCGCGGTCACGGTGCGGGTGGAAGTGCTGTACCCCGCCGCCTCTACCTGGATGCTGGCGGTGTCCAAGGTGAGGACGCCGGTATAGCCCTCCTCGGTCTCCACCTCCAGCGTGGCGGTGAGCTGGGGCATGATGGCGTCCATATCCTTGGTCTTGCTCTCCAGTGTGACGGTTTCCTTGTAGTCCCGGGTATCTGTTTCCACATGGTCCTGCCGGGTCACGTCCAACAGGGTATAGGTCAGCCCCTCCCGGTCAAAGTCCTCCGTGGGGATGCCGGCCGGGTCATCCGCCGTGGTGAGGATATAGACCTTTTTCAGCCGGGGGCTGTCCCCCTCCATGTACGCGGTGACTTCCACCGGATAGAGGGTGTTCCCGGCAGCCAGGGCCGGGCAGGTCAGGGAACAGGCCAGGAGCGCCGTTAGGCATAGGGCTGCTGCTGTGCGTTTCATCTTGTACCTCCAAAAATCATAAGTTGTCGAAACCTGCCTCAATTTGAGGTAAGTTTCCGGGCCTGGCCCCGCCGGCTGCTCACGGCGGGGCGCTCGGGGGTCTGTTGGCGCTCCCGGCAGGACCGCCCCTCCCCCAGTATGGCAAAAGCCGCCATTGGCGGCTTTTGGGGTGTTTTCCCCTTGATGACCGCATGAGCCGGGGAACGGCCCCGGTCAAGGCCCGCCCCGCAAGGGGCGGCTCGCGGCGATTGCGCCAGAAATCGCCGGCCTTGACAGGGGACTGGCCGCGGCTCATATTCCCCGAAGGGGAAAACACCCCGGCAGGTGCTTATCGCGCCGGGCGCCGCACAGCGGTCCGCGTCTTTCGCTTTTCCGCCTCGATGTTCAAGTCGATGGACCGCCCGATCTGCTTACTCATATCCTGTATCTTATCCAGCACGGCCTTGCACTCCTCGGTGTCCATACCGGAGAAGCGTTCTGCCAGACGTTCCATATTGGGTTCTTTCGGCTCAATCCCATACCGGCGGCAGAGAATATAGGAAACGCTCTGGGCGTCCAGTTCATATCGCGCCCAGCTGTAATCCCGGTTGTAGCCCTTATCATGGAACCGTGTCAGAGCTACCTCGGCGGCGATAGAGGCAAACACCTCCTCGTCCGGGAACTCGGAATTGATGGCAAGTTCCCGGCTGCCCTCATCGAAATAGGCGGGCACGCCCAGATCCTTATCCACGACCAGCTTGGCCTTGGAGTAGTTCAACAGCGTGGACAGGGCGGTGGACATCTCCTCGGCGCCCTCCCGTAAGGGACGATGCTTGAGCTCCTTGCCCTGGGTCTGGCTGATATCGTAGGCGTCAGACAGGGCGTATGCCTTGGTCCTGGGATCCCTGGCAAAGATTTTCACGCCCTGTCCCTGCTGGTCCTCCAGCACACTCCGCCCCATGGACTGCCAGCGTTCACGGGTGCCGAATACCGTAGCCCCGTTCAATCCGGCCAGCACGATAGCAACATTTCCGGCGCTGTAACCGGGATTATCCCCCTGCAAGGTCAAATAGCGGATATACTGGGCAGGATCGGTGGTAAGCATCTCAATGCCGTAGTTCTGCATCTCGGTGACGTTTTCCCGTTCCGCCTGCTGCTGGAGTTGCCACTGGGTGTCGATGGCGTTCTTGTTGGCGATAATCTGTTCCAGATTTGCCATGATAATGTACCTCCATATTATCGTGTTTTGGATTTTGTGGGTCTTGTGCGCTGGGGGACAGTTTGGGCGGCCCGCTGCTCCGCCTCGGTCCGGCAGACGGCCAGCTTTTCCCGGACACTGGGCTTTTCCGCCTGCTCCTCAATAGTCCTCGTCGTCTGCTTCGTCGGCCTCGTCCGGGAGGCTGTCAAGCCACTCCCGCGCTGTGGTGAGGAGTACCCTTGCGGAGCGCGGGGGCCGTCTTTTTTTTGCGGCGCCGCCTCCTGTTCCGGGATCGGGTAGCCCTTGCGCTCCAGGAACAGGTTGACCTGGGCCGCGTAGTCCACATTGGTCACAAGGTCCACGGTGCCGTCGTTGGCCCCCTTGAATTTGAGGACAGCGAACAGCACATTCTTTTTGGCAAAGGCGCGAAACTCTTTCAAGTCGCTCTCCTTGATCCGAAACAGCACCGTCGGCTTCTCGGACCGATACAGCTGGGCCATACTGGTCAGGCCGGACACCTTTTTCCCATCCTTGGCCAGCGCCCAGAGAAAGGCCGCCAGGTTTTTACTCCCGGCGGCCATCAGCTTGATACTAGCTTCCGTAACCTGGATGCTCTCCTTTACCAGCAGGTCGGCCACTTCACCGCTCACATCCATATTCATCTCACCTCCCCGGTTTTTAGATATTCAATGACTTCCCGGACGCTGCAATACCGCGCGTTCCGGGTGTACCGCCTAACCATTAGGCGGATGTGCCGCTCCCGCTGGGCGGGGGACAGCGCGGAAAAAATCGCCGTGTCCTGGGCCGCTGTGGGATAGTCCAGCAGTGTCGCGCTCCCCCAGGGCCGGCCCTCCACCGTCTTGTCGATGTGGAGAAACAGGGTGATGACCGGCCCTGCCGGGACGCCCTGGTAGGCCAGTGCGCAGAGGTTGGCGTAGCTGCCGCTCTCATACACGGCGGAGAACTCAAACAGCCAGCACCAGGGCGTCCGGGCCAGAAAAAGGAAGTCCGTGTGCTCCTGGCGGCACAGCCTGGCGATGCTCATTTCACGCCTATCTGCCGTCAAGTGACGGTATTCTCCTGCCAGACGGAGAATTGCGATCAAATCTGCTTTTATCAGTTTTTTCATAGACTTTGCTCCTTTGCGTTTCAATCGCCGCCACTGCCTCCCTAATGCGGGGGATATCGCCCTCAATGCGGGCGCACAGCTTCAAGTCGCGGCGCAGCGCCCGCAGTTGGGTGGTAATGCGGCCGATCTCCTCCGACACTTCCTCCTGGCCGGAGCGCCGCAGGCGGTACAGCGTCCCGCGCCGGTCCGTGAGGGCGTCGATCTCCGCTTGCAGGGCGTCATACTGCATGGACAGCTGCTTCGCCGTTTCAATATGATTGCGGCGGAGATACCGAAACTGCTGTTGGTAGCAGTCCAGCTTGATGAGCTCCTGGCGCGTGGAAAAGGCCGCCCGTGGCTGTTGGCGGCCATGCTGGAAGGAGCGGAGAAGATACAGGTATTTGTAACACAGGGCCTGGAAGCCTCGCAGCTTCCGGGGCCTGTGCCGTGGGATGCCGCCCCGGGCCCGGTATTTCCGCCCAGGGAACCGCCATGGGGACGCTGTGGGCGGCGGTTCCGGCGGCTGGGTCTGGCCGGTGCGGATAGCGTTCAGCCGGTCTTTTAGGTCCGCCTCGGTATAACCTGCCCCCAGGCTGTCCAAGCGGATATTCCCGGCCCCGCCCGGCGGGCGGATGGAGATATGCTTCCGGTTCCCGGCCTGGACTTGATAGCCCACGCGCCGAAGTTCCTGCAAAAAGGACTGGAACGTATAGGCCCGGCCCAGGGCGGCGTCAATATCCCGGCGCACGGTGTCCCGGATGGTGGTTTTGCCTGCCCATTCCGGACGGCTCCTGCGCCGGTCCGGGTTCTCCGGGTCCGGTTCGATCACGGGCAGGCCGTGGGTCCGGCAGATATCGTCTGAGGCACCCCGGATGCCGCCATAGTAGTCCTTGAAGGTATCCCGGTACATGGCCCCATCCACAAAAGAAACAGAATTAAAAACGATATGTGAGTGAAGATGGGCCTTGTCCAGGTGGGTGCCCACAACGGCCTCGTAGCGGTCCCCCAACAGGCACCGGGCAAATTCCACACCCACGGCGTGGGCCTCCTCCGGCGTGACCTCGCCGGGGGCAAAGGACTGGATGATATGATAGCCCTTTCGGATGCGGCTCTCCTTGCCCCAGCGCCGCTTGGTGTCCATCATGTCGGCATACACCCTCTCCCGGTCACAGTTGATGGCCGTTTCAAAGCAGGTACGCTCGGTCTTGTCCCGGTTGAGAGCGTAGCCGATAGCGGTCTCCAGAGAGGTCTTTTCCTCGTTCTGGGCGTAGCTCACGCTCTTGTCCAGGCGGTTGTGTACCACAAGGATTTTGGTGTAGGCCATATCAGAGGGTTTCCTTGACCAGACGGGCCATCTGCCTGACCAGCTGGGCGGCCTCAGCGATCTCCTGCCGGGTGGCCTCGCCCCGTGCGTTGGCTTGATGAGCAAGCTGGTTCACATTATTTCCAATGGCGGACAGTTCCCGGAGCAGGGCGGCGTATTCATCGGGGGGACGGGGCCGCAGGTCAACGCCCAGGATCAGTTGGCGGAGCAAAGGCTCCATTTTCAAGCCTGCGGCCTCCGCCTGCTTCCGCAGGTGTGCATACTGGGTGGCGTTCAAACGCAGGGTGATGGTTTTGTAGGGGCTCATAGCCAGTGGCACCTCCTCATTGACAAAGAATATTGAAAAAACTTACCTCAAATTGAGGTAAGTTTCGTGGCGTTGGGATCTTAGGGGCGGAGCCCCTAAACAGCGGAATTTTGCTGTCAAAATTCCATGCTGGCGCGGACAGCGACGCCACAGGCGCCGCTGTCTACCGGGTGGGAGCGTGTTTCTTCTTGTAGGCCTTGACAGGTGTGGATTTCCTGGCAGGCTTCTCCTTGGGGACCTCCGGGGGCGCCGCCTCCGGCTGGGCCTCCTGTGCCAGCGATACCAGGTCGTCATCCTCCGCCAGCGCCAGCAGGTCCGACACGGCCTGCTCCATGGTCACTTCCAGGGTATAACCGGGCAGCAGCACGCCGTTGACACAAAAGCGGCGCTTTTCCTCTGCCGGGATCGGCGGAGAAATATCCGTGAACAGGTGGGCGTAGGCTTTGATCCGGCCTTGCAGGTATTTGTCCAGACTGGCCTTGTCCGCGAAACGCTTGCGCTCCTGCCCTGCGATTTGCCGTCCCTGCCCGGTGTAGTCTGGATTTGCCGTGGTATTGTAGGTGAGATACCAGGACAGGTCATAGGAACGAATCACGGACTTCTGCTCCGCCCGGCTCCAACTGGTGTTTTCATAGATGTGCCAGGTGAATTTATAGACCATATTGCTCATTTCATGCCAGTCATAGCTGCCTTTCACCCATTTGTTGAAGGTGTGGGGTGTAGGCGGCGTTTTCAGATATTGCTGGGCTTTCCGAAAAGCCAGGGTCTGTGCCGCCTGCTTCACCCACTCCTTTTCGACCTCCAGCATTTTTCCGTAAATGGCTTTCTCCAGTTCAACGCTGGCCGCCTCCCGCGTTTTTAGCTCCTCGGAGGACAACAGGACCAGTTCGGAGAGGTCTATCTGGTTTGAGTAGATATGGCCGCAGATTTCCAATTCACGGCCTGGGTCCAGATGCGAATAGGACATATCTCATCCCCCTATCTGGCCATAGCCAGCCGTTTCTTATGGAGTGGCCTTTTCTTGCGGCCCGGCTGGACGGTCTTGGGCTGGGGCTGCTCTTGAGCCTCGGCTTGCGGCTCCACCGGGAGAACAGATGGCGGGGGCGCCGCCTCCGGAGCGGCGGGCGCCTCCGGGTTGGATATGGCTGGACTGGCGGACAGGGTTTCCTCCGCCTGGGGGGCCTCCGCTGGAAAGCTGGCCTCCAACTGAGCAATCAAGTCCTCCAGGGTGACGCCCTCCCGCTTTGCCTGCCGCATGAGGGCGTAGCCTTGCAAAAGCTGGCCGTTGACGGAGAACAGGGGCTTGGCCTCCTTGGGGACCCGCGGGGAGAGGACTTCAAAATGGTCGGCGTATTGGTCGAACTTGCTCTGGATATACCGCTGTGCTCCCTCCATGGTCTTGTACTTCTTACTCCCTTCATACTCAATGCGCTGCCTGGGGGACCGGGTGTACTCCCAGTAGCCCACGGACAGGCCGGGGGCGGTATAGGACAGCTCCCAGGACAGTTTCCACTCGTCACCAGACTTTACGATGTTAAATGTCATTTTATAAACCAGGTTGCTGATCTCCCAGGAGTCGTCCTTTTGCTGCTTCCACTCGTTGGATGTGTGCTTGACCTCCGGAACCTTGAGATATTCGATTGCCTTTTGCAGGAGGAGGGTCTGCGCCCCATGCTCATCCCAGGCTTTGATGGCCTCTTTCAGCTGGTCGTAAATCTTCTGCTCCTCCGCCTTGCTCGCTTTCAGCTGGTCCTCCAATTCCTTTTGCGGGATGCCCAGGAACGGCGTAAAATCCGCGTACTCTCCCCGGTAGATCAGGCTCCTTTGCACATTGAGATAGGAGCCCTCCCGCAGCGTTGTACCGCTGGGAGCGATATCATAAAAATTTTTCCCCATGTGCGCCTCCTTATCTGCCGCCCCTCTGGGTGGAATAATATTTATACTTCATAGCCGCCACCTCAACGCTCCGGACTTTTCTGGGGCCTGGGCCGCCTGTGGCTTGGCTCCCTCTGGCCGTGTTCTCCTGCCGGCCTCCCGCCGCTCTTGATCTGACACAGACGGACCTTAACAGAACTCCGGGGCTGGGGCGGCGGTGCTTTCTCCGGCGCCGGAGGAACGGCGGGGATTGCCGCCTCCTGGGTGGGCTGCTCCCGGTAAAGAACGGGCGGTTCCGGGATGGCCCCTAAATTGACTGACTGGCGCAGGCCGTCCAGGGCCTCCCGCGCACCGGTCTGGAACGAAGCCCTCTCATTTTCGGGCAGCATATCCGCCTGCTCCTCCAGCTGTTTTGCCAATTCGCCCACATCACAGTGCCATTGGAAGTAGGGCAGCAGCTCCCCGGAGAGGCTGTCCAGGCTTTGATGGAGAAAGGGGGTGAGCTCGCTCCGCAAGGCTTCCCGGTATTCCTCCGGCGCGTCACGGAACAGCTGGCCGATGTTCTCACGGCTGTCCTGGTATGCCTTGATGTGGCTTTGCATCTGGTGCAGCAGGGAGCCGCCCGCGCCGACCATCAGCGGGAGAAAATAGCGGTCTGTCAGTCCCTTCCTCATGTAGTCGATCTTCACTTTCACAGGCCGGGGCTCCAGGTCATGCACCCGGTACAGCTCGTCGATTTGGAGGACACGCCGCTCGGCCTGGGACAGCGGCATTTGCAGCTTCTCCGGGAAATGCTCGTCCGCGCTCTCCACCACGGTGACGATAGGTCCGTCCTTGGGATTCAGCAGCGGGGCCGGGGCCTCCGGGCCGCCCTCCGCAAAGGGCGGTTTTATCAGTTCATCCACAGCGTCTGAAATATCATGGGCAAAGGCTTTCCATTTGTCTGCCACCGCCCGGACCGTACAGGCCCCGCGCTTGAAAAATCCGGTGAACAGGCTGGCGCTTTCGCCCAGCAGGTCTTTTACATCTCGTTTTAGGTTGCCGGTGATTTCTTTCATCCTGTTTTCGGGTGCTATGGGAATCACTTCCTTTCCAAAATCATGGGATGGCGCGGCAAGGCCGCACCCACGGATAAAGTCGAAACCTGCCTCAATTTGAGGCAGGTTTCAGCGGACGGGGGACGTGCGGCGGGGCCGGTGCATACGGCGGTATGCCTTAGGCGGGACAAAGGGCTTTCCCGCAAAGGTCACTTCCCGGACCAGGGGATAGCGGGCGAGGACGCCCTCCCGCAGGCTGGCAAACTCAATGTAGTCCGCCTTGGTGAAGCACCTCTCCCGGCGCATCTGCCGCTGGGACAGCGGCAGGTCCTTGCTGTATAGAAAGTGAAAAATTTTGATGTTGTCGGAAATCAGCTGTAAAGAGTGGTCTGAATTATCATAGTAGGCCGGGGCCTCCCCCTCGGGGCTGAGGTAGCAGTTTTCGGGCTTGCCCAGGTAAACGCGGTCATCCGCGCCCACCATGGCGATCATGCCCCGGTAGTTGCTGGCGGTGGCCGATGTGATGGCAAGGTCTGTCATAGTAATCACCTCACAGGTTCGGAGGGCTTTTTCTTGTCCTCCTTTTGCGGATGTTTTCTTTTTGTCAGTGTACGGGCCGGGGTATAATGCTCCCACGCCTCGGCAAGCCTTTTGTAGAAGTCTGCCATAGCCTCTTGCCGGGTATTAAAGTAGTGGCCATAGTGAAATGAGGAAAAATCGGTAAAATCGTATGCTTTCCAGGTAACATACGGACTAGGCGCTGTGGGGTGGTGCCCGACCACGATCATCACCTCTCCGGCCTGCTTTCGCTCAATAATGGTATAGCCCTCCGCAGCAGTTTTCTTTTTCATGGCGCTCACCTCACAGGAGCGGAGAGCTTCTTGGCGTCCTTTTCCGCTTTGGTTTTGGCCGCCTGCCGCTCAATCATTTTGTTCCGGAGGGTTAGGCCCTCAAAGATGGCCTTTTTCGCGTCCGGCACCGTTGTCCGCTTGTCCGGAAAGTAGGGCCGCAGGTCCTCCTCATTCAGCGTCAGCTTGAGGGGCGGGGTCTCCTCCCGCTTGGTAGGGGCTACGGCGGCCTGGATTTTTTCTGTGGTCAGCGTACCGGCCCTACTCGCCTCTTTCAGTTCCTTAGCGGCGGTCCCGGAGGGGACCTTGGCCTCTTTTTCAATCGCGTCCGCTAGGGTGTCCTGCTCCTTTGGTTTCATCTGAGCGATATCCGCGGCGGTGTTGACGGGTAGATTGCCCTTGTCCACCATCTGCTGTAAGGGGGGCGTCAGCTTGGTCAAGGTCTTGAACCGCTGGACTGTGGCAACACTCTCCCCGGTCTGGGCCGCCAGCTCCTGGTCCGCAGTCATGGGCTTTTTACCGGAAGCCTCCAACGCCGCAGTCTCCTCCTTGGAACGGCGGCCCATCTTACGCCGTAGAGCCTCGGTTTTCATGGTATAGGCCCGGGCCTTTTCCATGGGGGTAAGGGGAATTTCCCGTTTGAGGTTGCTGTCCACCATGGCGATGATAGCTTCATCCCGGTCTATGCGGTGGACCACAACAGGCATACCCTTGAGGCCCAGCATTTTACCGGCGAACATGCGGCGGTGGCCGGAAACCATCTCAAACCGCCCCGGTTTATTTTCATTTGGGATGACCACGGCGGCCTCCAGATAACCCACCTGTTTGATACTCTTGGCCAGCTTCTCCATATCCGCGTTTTGCCGCACTGGGAAAGGATGGTCCTCAAAGGGGTCGATGTAATCAAACGGCATGAAGATGATTTTCCCGTAGTCCTCCTCCTTGATAATCTGTATGGAAAAGTCCTCCGGGATACCGTCCTCGTCCAGCACCTCCGCATCCTGGGACGCCTCCTCGGATTTCTTTACTCCGGCAGGGTCAGCGGGGGCAGCAGTCTCCGCCCTATCCTTGGGGTCCGAGCCCTTGGACGGCTCCTCGGGTTTCTTCGTCCCGGCAGGAGCGGCGGGGGCGGCAGTCTCTGCCTTGCCCTTGGGGTTCGAGCCCTTGGGCGGCTCCTCGGGCTTCTTCACCTCAGCAGGGCCAGCGGGGGTAACGACCGCCTTATCCTTGGGGTCTGCGATCTGGACTGGGGCGGCGGGTTTTGGCTCCTCCACTGTCGGGGCAGGGGGCACTGAGCCGGGGACAGGGGCGCGGAACGCGCCAATCAAAGGGTTTTTCTTGGGGTCTGCCATTTGTTCAATCCTCCTATGCGTTATTTGTCGAAATCTGCCTCAATTTGAGGTAAGATTTTCAACCAAAGTCATGCTGGACCATCGCTTGATAGTGCGGGCCCATGGTCACGGGGGCGTTATATAGGGCCGTCAGCAGATAGGCCCGGATGTTGCGGACCTCCGTGGTATTGCGCCGCAGGCAGTCGAACACATATTCCAGATGCCCATAGTCCAGCGTCAGAAAGCGGCGGCGGACCTGGGCGGTTGGGATATCCTCGCCGCCAATGCGGATATAGGGCCGGGTGCTACACAGCACATCAGTCATTAGTTCCACCACGCTCTCTGCGTCCTCCCGTCCAAACTGTCGGCAAAGTGCTTGATATCCAATGTTTTCTTCCACCTCTCTGCGCTGTTCGCTTCGATCTATCCATCTGCCGGCTGGCGGGGATGGGGATGGATAGATGGATGGATCAGTATAGATAAAATCAGTTTGATTAGATTTAATATAATTTGGGTCGATTTTTGCGAGGTCAAGACCTCTGGTCTCTCTGGGGCCAGACCTAGATTTTTTCGAGGTTTGGAAGTGGGAAAAGTCCAGGTCTGCACCTTGGGCCTCTGGAGGGAGCGGCGGATCTGGCTGTGAGGGCTCCTCCGGGATTGCTCTGGTGGTAAAACACTTGACATAGATTTTGGTCGGCTTGCCCTGGCCCTGCTTGACGCGCTCGATGAGGCCAAAGCCCTTTTTCGTATCCAACTCCGCCAGCAGCTTCAGCGCCTTGTCATAGCAGCAGCACAGGTCCTCCCGGATTTCCTCCGCGGTGTAGTAGATATAGACCCGGCCCTGTTCGTCATACCAGCGGTTCTTTGCGGACAGGCTCATGCGGTCCAGCATGAGCCCGTACAGCAATTTGGCGTCTGTGGACAGCCCTTTGAAACGTTTGTCACGGATCAAAGGGCGGGGGATGCGGTAAAAACTGAATTGATTGCTTTCGTCGCCGTAGTAATAGTCAAAAATCATTGTTGTTTCCACAAAATTCATCTCCTCAAACAGCAAGAAAAGGCGCTGCCTCACGGCAACGCCTTTTCTTACATTTTTGCATTTTTTGACGCATTTTGTCTGATATTATATAATAATATTGCAAAAAGATAAACTTTTTGCATTTCAGCAAAGGGCGACACATTCTACTCCGGCACACCAGTAGAATGTGAGTGACATGATAGGATAGTGTGCAAATCCATATCATACGGAGGTACATCATAATGAAAGAAAACAATCCATTTGTCATTTATTCACGCAAGTCAAAGTTTACGGGGAAAGGAGAAAGTATAGAAAATCAAATCGAAATGTGCAAGCAATATATCCGTGTGCAGTTTGGAGATCATGCCGCAGATAGTGTCTTAGTTTATGAGGACGAGGGCTTTTCTGGCGGAACGCTG
Source organism: Oscillospiraceae bacterium (assembly GCA_021771675.1). The sequence continues at coordinate 19,194 of JAETOP010000066.1, forward strand.
GAACGGCCGAAATTCAAAAAAATGATGGCAGATGCGAAAAAAATACAATTTAGAGCAATCGTTGTTTATCGGCTTGACCGTATCAGCCGCAATATCGGGGATTTTGCGAAACTGATTGAACAGTTAAAAAACATGAAAATCGACTTTATTTCGATTAAAGAGCAGTTCGATACATCATCCCCCATGGGACGGGCTATGATGTATATTTCCTCTGTTTTCTCCCAGTTGGAACGGGAGACTATTGCGGAGCGTATCCGGGATAATATGCACGAACTGTCAAAAACCGGGCGCTGGCTGGGGGGAACGACACCGACCGGATATACCTCTGAGAGTATTTCTCATGTAACCGTGGACGGGAAAACAAGGAAAGCCTGCAAACTAAAAATCATTCCAGATGAAATCGACCTGGTGAAAATGATTTTCGATAGGTTCCTTGCAACTGGCTCCCTAACGCGGACGGAAACGTATCTGATTCAAAATGGATATAAGACGAAAACAGGAAAAAACTTCACACGCTTTGCCATCCGAGGGATTTTAACAAATCCAGTTTATATGATCGCGGATAACGACGCCTATCAGTATTTTACAGAAAACGAAGTTGATTTATTTTCAGAGCAAAGCGAATTTGATGGCTTTCATGGTATTATGGCTTATAATCGGACATTTCAGCAACCCGGAAAAGCCAATCAAATCCGGCCCATGGATGAATGGATCGTATCGGTTGGTAAACATGAGGGCGTTATCGAAGGGTGGGCTTGGGTCCAGATACAGAAAAAGCTGGAGCAAAACAAGTCCAAAAGCTACCGCAGACCTCGAAGCAATGTGGCGCTCCTATCCGGCCTTTTGATTTGTGGAAACTGCAAGGAATATATGCGGCCGAAACTAACAAACAGGTATAACGCAAAGGGGGAAACAATTTACACGTATAAGTGTTCCATGAAAGAGCGCAGCAAGGCCCATGTCTGTAACATCAAGAGCTGCAATGGAAATATTCTGGACGCTGACGTGATTGAGCAGGTGAAAGCGTTAAGTGAAGATGGCTCCGACTTTATCCGCCAGATTGAACAGAGCAAGCGGGTCTTAATGGGAAATCGCGACAGCTACGATGAACAGATTTCTAAACTTGAAGCAGACATCACGGAGAACGAAAATGAGATCAAGGGACTTGTTGCTACCTTAGCAAAAGTCTCCGGCACATCTGCTGAAAGCTATATCGTAGAACAGATTGATGAACTACATAATAGAGGTGAGGGATTCAAGCGCCGTCTTGCGGAACTGAAAGAACTAACTGCCAGCCATGCGTTGGCTGACATTGAATTTAGACTATTAGCCCAGTTACTTTCCTCGTTTAAGGAAAATGTGGATGATATGACGGTGGAACAGAAACGGGCGGCTCTCCGTGTCTTTGTTAAGGAAGTGATATGGGATGGAGAAAACGCCCATGTGGTTCTGTTCGGTTCTGACTACGAATATGAGTTCCCGGAAACACCCATCGGAATTGGAGGGATTCAGGAGGAAAAAATCGAAGAAGAAAATATGGTGGGAGGCGCTGAAAACCGGCTTTTGGAGCCGTTAGGAGAGTATAGCAAAAAAAAGCTCCAGGGAGAAGTCTCTCTGTCGGATTCCATTGAGACAGACAAGGAGGGCAATGCCCTCCAGCTGATGGATGTGGTGGGCGTGGATGACACCATGCTGGACGATATCCACGACCGGGACAGCGCGCTCCGGCTCCACCAGATCATCCGGGAGCGTCTGACCACCCGGGAGGCGGAGATCATTCGCCTGCGGTACGGGCTGGGCGGCACCATCCCCCTGACCCAGAGGGAAATTGCCGCCTCCTTCGGGATTTCCCGGTCCTATGTGTCCCGCCGCCGCTAATGTAAGCGAAGCCCGGAAAGCCTTGTGGAGCAAGGTTTTCCGGGCTTCGTATGTAACTGGGATAGCACGGCGGTTATTGTAAGTGGTGAGAATTTCAAGAAGATAAGCGGCTGTTCATCACACTCAGCGGAGAGAATTTAAAAAGCGCTTTAAGTCAATAACATAAACAGGAGTCACATTTGCATTGATCAGAAGACGATGGGTGCAGCAAGAAATATGCATCGGAATTCGCGAAAACAAGGAAACTTCGTCCAGTGGCTCAATGGTAATGCTGAGTCGATGGAGTTTTTCTGCGTCCTCATCTGTTACTTCCCAACAGACGATGTAATCCATTTCATCAAACACTTTTCGCGCATCGTCAAAGTCTTTTACAACATTTTTAAGGTGAGATTTGAATTCGATGATGACTGTCCTGCTATTCCATTTTGCATAGAGATCATATTTGTTCCGGTATCCGGAGATCAGAGGTTCCACATCGTTTATATACCCGGCTCCAATTAACTCATAAAATATGGCAGCAACAGATGCCTCTTGATCCTTGGGATTCTTGCCAAACTTTACGACACTGCAGCCAAGATCCGGTAAAGATTTAATTTCATCAATCAACCCTTCTTTATTCCATTCAGCGGAGTATGGCTCGACAGTACCGCTAACATATTTGACAATATACTGAAGGAATCGATTAAAGATTTCTTTTGCATAACTCTTGTAGATATTTGCAGTGAGCCCATGAATTGACTTACGGCCAATGTCAAAACTCAGACGATCATCTTCAAATATAATGAACATATTCGACCAATAACCAGAATAACCTGCGGATGGATGTTCGACCGTAATACCGGTAGGCATTCCTTTTACCGCAGTATAAATTCCGGGGCGGTGCAGGACAAAAATTTTTTCATTAATCCATTCTTCATTGGAAAGAAGGCTGTCAGTCGCAAGCCCTTCTTTTATGCATAGTTGATCCCAAACACTGCGGGAGGGGACAAAAGATGCCCAATAGCGGATTTCTCGATAGCCATTGTGCAGATAGCTACCCTTTGCCGTAATTACCTTATCCCGCAGTTTTGTGCGTTTTTCAAGGTCGGTTCTATCTCCGCCGCGCAGCCATTCTTCAAAGTCGTCAAGAGAAATTTGATCACGGACGGACAGCGTATCGGTAGGTAGGTAATACTTATATGGAATATCTTCTTTTATATGGTCGCCGTTATAGTCCGTCATTTCTAATGTAATTTTAATTGGAGAAATATCCCTCCAGATGGCACTTGTATTACCAGCAGCGGTTTTCGTTCGTAAGATATATCTCATCTGAGAAATTGAAAGAGAAAAAAGTGGTTCATTTTCAATGCCTTTTAATACGATTTCTGTACCGCAGAAAGGCTCGTTATATCTTTCGTAGGAAACAGTCAGAGGTTCTTGGCTGGTTTGTAACTTCCAAAGTCGAGCATCTCGAATTTCTGCCAGCGCACTTCCAGAGGCATTGCCTGTATGAATTTTAAAATAAGCACTTTGGAAATAGGCAAATTTTAGTCCTACGCCCTTTTCCCCAATCTGATTTTCATCGTCTAATTTGTCCGTGGAAAAAGGGCGTAAAAATGTGACTAACTTTTCGGGCGCGATTCCGCACCCGTTATCCCGGATTGAGATTTCTTTTCGAATACAGTCAATCTGCAAATAAATTTCGCCTTGCACGACAGGATCGGTGCGGTTAATCGCATCAACGGCATTTTGGATCAATTCGGCCAATATGTCCCAAAAATTGTTATAACTATCGTCAATACCACATATGCTATGGCGAAATCTGGCTTAATGTAGGGAACAAAAAGTCCTGAAATACCTCACTCATCCCAATATCTCCTCTCTCTATTTTCTATTGAAGCTTGGGGATCTTATTATTCTACAGTCGATTTGTAGGCCCAGTGACCGTTTAAATGGTATTTGTTCAGTTTATTATTATTTATCAACCCTATTAAGATTCGATTCGCCGTTGCCGCCGACACCCCGCACAGTTCCCGCACATCGGCATTCATGATATAGTCGTGGGTTTTCAGGTACTCCTGAATCTTGTTCCAGCGGAGTGTGGCCTTATCCAACTTTTCATCGCTCATTTCATCACTCAAGTTGATGGCCTCTATGAGCGATGTCTTGATAGCTGAGAGCATGAACTCAATAAATACTGTGGACTCTCCCGCGTCGTTGGAGGCATTGATGGCGTCATAATACTCCTGCTGACGGTCATGGATGATGGACTCAACCGGGAGCCAGGCAAAAGCTGGACTCCATTTGGAAAGCAACAGCGTATGCCACAGGCGGCCCACACGTCCATTTCCATCGGCGAAGGGGTGAATCAGTTCAAACTCATAGTGGAATACACAACTGCGGATGAGCATGTGTACCTCGCTGGTTTTTACCCAGTCCAGCAGTTCCATGACCAAATCCGGGACATACTGGGGCAATGTTCCAAAGTGCAGGACATGCCCCTCGCTATCCACCACACCCACAGGCCGGGTGCGGAACATGCCGGACTCCTCCACCAAACCCCGTGTCATGATGCCATGAGCGGTCAGCAGATCGTCCACCGAATAGGGATTGAGTTCCTCCAGCCACTCATAAATTTCATAGGCATTTTTGACTTCGGCAATGTCCTTGGGGGGAGCCAGAACCTGTTTGCCGTTCAGAACTGCTGTCACCTGTTCCAAGGAAAGGGTATTTTGCTCAATAGCCAGGGAGCCATGGATGGTGCGGATGCGGTTGGCACGGCGCAGGGTTGGATTTGTGGAAAGGAGTGGTGATGCAGTCAAGCGCCCCACCAGTTCGGCAATCTCCGCCACATAGTCAATGATCTGGTTTGTGATTTCAAAAGGAGGCTTTTTGTTCTTCATGCAAGACCTCACTGCTGTAAATGATTGTCTTATTGTATCATACATCGCTCATTTCATCAATCAACATGGCAAAGAATTGCTAAGAAGTAATTGGGGGTGCCATTCATTCGGCAGCCCAAATGGGCTACACCCCCAAAATGAAAATCAGACACTATACTTTTGATTAGAGGCGTCACTCGTCTGCGCGCCCATTGCGTTCGCACCCAAGGCAGACGCGAATTCAATACGAAAATTCAACCGTCCGAAAGGGCGGTTTTTCTATATCAAATTCAAAATTCATTAGGAGGTTATCTGGATGCAGTATGATATTCAAAAGCATGAACTCACCCTAGACATCAATGATTCCCGCGTAAAACTGACTTTTGAAAGCGATGTACCGGAAATCAGCATTTGGCACTATGTATTTTCTGCCCTGTCCGAACAGAAACCATCCTCTATTCAGCCGGCCGCTTCGCCTTTAGAATGAGGATATCAATCTGAAAGGAGTACGGCCATGAACCGAGTTTACTGTCTTTACCGCGTATCAGACCGGGGACAGGTAGAGAAAAACGATATCCCTATGCAGCGCATTGCCTGCCGCACATTTGCCCAAGAGAGAGGTTGGGAGATCGAAAAGGAACTTTCCGAAAAAGGGATTTCTGGCTATAAGCTGACCATGCAGCAGCGGGACGCCATTCTGGAGATCCGGGAGGCTGCCCTCGCCGGAAAATTTGATATCCTTCTGGTCTATATGTTTGACCGGATCGGAAGGCGGGACGATGAGACGCCGTTTGTTGTGGAATGGCTGACACGGAACGGCATTGCTGTCTGGAGCGTCTGTGAAGGGGAGCAGCGTTTTGACAACCATGTTGACAAGCTCACCAACTATATCCGCTACTGGCAGGCTGCTGGCGAGAGTGCAAAAACCTCCGAGCGGGTCCGGACACGTATCCGCCAGTTGACCGAAGATGGCTTTTTTACAG
>JAETOP010000196.1 GCA_021771675.1 Oscillospiraceae bacterium
CTGACCCTGCGATTGCGGAAGAAATCGGCAATCAGCCGTCCCAGGCCCCGCCAGAAGTGGCCGTTGACCAGCAGAAGAATGTCATCTACCATCTTTTCCGACACCAGGCCCCCGGTCATTTTTCCCATGGCCCGGAAGGGCATGTTGTAGATAAACAGGATGTTGAGGTCCGGCTTGCCCTTGGCTTCGGATTTCTCTTTCAGGTAGGTCAGGACTTTGTAGGCAAAGCGGGCAATGCCGGTTTTGGCGTAGTAGAGCTGGCAGATGGCATCGTTGACGGTCAACTCTCCACTCCAGTTTCCATCCGGGATGGAATGGCCCAGCAGGGCGGCGAATTCTTCATCGGGCACGCTGTGGATGTTACCGCTCTCGTAGCAGGGCAGGCTCCCATAGGGCGCAGGCGCTTGGGTGCCGGTGACGTGAATCTCATTTGTCAGACGGATGTCCGCAATGCTGGCTCCCACGCTGATCTCGTAGTCGGCGGTTTCCACCTCAAAGCGGTCCGTTTTCACATTGAAGTAACGGAAGGCTTTGTCGTCCAGAGGAATGGTGACGGTCTTCCCCTCCCCTGCTTTCAGGAATACCTTGGCAAAGCCTTTCAGCTCCTTCTTAGGGCGGAATACTTTTCCATTTTTGCAGGAAATGTAAACCTGGGCAATCTCTGCCCCGTCCATTTTTCCGGTATTGGTAATGGTGAAGGTGACGGATTTCTCATCGGCCTTCAAATCGCTGTAAGAGAAGCTGGTATAGCTCAGGCCATGGCCGAAGGGATAGCGGACGGGGACATTTGCCGTATCGTAATACCGGTAGCCGATGTACAGCCCCTCCCGGTATTCAGCCGTGCGCTCTTTGCCGGGGAAGTAGGGATAGCAGGGACTGTCCTCCAATTTCAGAGGCCAGGTCTCGTTCAGCTTGCCGGAGGGGTTGATTTTCCCAAGCAATGCGTCCGCCATGGCTCCTGCTCCCGCCTGGCCGCTCAGGTAGCCGTGGATGACTGCCCGGAAGCTTCCAGGGATCACGAAGGGAGAGCCGCCGGAGAGCACCAGGACAATATTCCGGTTCACCCCGGACACCGCCTGAATCAGCGCCTGCTGCCCCTGGGACAGCTCCATGCTCAGCCGATCCATACCCTCGGACTCGGCGATTTCGTCCAGCCCCACGCACAGCAGCACCACCGAAGCATCCTTGGCAATCTCGCAAGCTCCGTCGATCAGAGTCTGATTGGGCTGGGGATTCTTCCGGTCAAAGCCCTGGGCGTAGCCGGTGACGGCGGCTCCCGCCTCTGTGAGACAGTCCAGCAGATTGTCCAGCTTGGTGGGATTGACCATGGAGGAACCGGCTCCCTGGTAGCGGGGGGTCTTGGCGAAGTCGCCGATCACGGCAAGCTTGGTATTCATGCTCAAGGGAAGAATGCCGTCATTTTCCAGCAGGACAATGGACTGCTCCGTACACTTTCTGGCCAGGGCGTGGTGGGCTTCTATATTGAAGCTCTTGGGCGCCTTCTTCACCGCTTCCATGGTGGAGAACGCCACCTTCAGCAGCTCTTCAAGGCGCTCATCCACATCCTTTTCACTAAGACGGCCTTCCTTCACCGCCTTCACGATTTGCAGGGCGCAGTCCGGGCCAGGGGCGGGCATGACCAGATTGGAACCGGCTTTCACACCTTCCACGTGGTCGTTGTCCCCGCCCCAGTCGGTGACCACGAAGCCGTCGAAGCCCCAATCCTCCCGGAGAATTTCTTTCAGCAGGTGGGGATTCTCGTTGGCGTAGGTTCCGTTGACCTGGTTGTAGCTGGACATGATGGCCTGGGGACGGCCCTCCTTCACGACAATTTCAAAGCCGGTGAGGTATATCTCCCGCAAAGTCCGCTCGTCCAGAACGGAGTCCATGGCCATCCGCCGCAGCTCCTGGGAGTTGACGGCGAAATGCTTGGGGCAGGCGGCGACGCCATTGCTCTGGATGCCCCGGATGTAGGCGGCGGCCATTTTGCCGGCCAGGTAGGGATCCTCGGAGAAGTACTCGAAGTTCCGCCCGCACAGGGGGGAGCGCTTCATGTTCAGGCCCGGGCCCAG
>JAETOP010000067.1 GCA_021771675.1 Oscillospiraceae bacterium
CCCTTTCCGGACGCTTTTTCCGTCCTATTGGGAGTCTATCTTTTTTTCCTCCTCTCCGCCACAAACCTGCATTTTTTCCTCGGCGCTTTTTTACATTTTATCACTGGCGCTGACACAGCGGATACTCGATTATCATAGGAAATGCCGTGGGTGATAATTTCAACAAGACACCCACGGAACTGCGATATGGTGACGAAACCTATGCAGAACTGACCTTTAACGATCCTGATACCGGACATCTGCCGGAACAGAGAAATGAGATCGCTACCAGCCGTATTGTTCTGGCAGCAATGGGATTGCCTGATGAGGTTGGTACACGGATGGAGCTGACCTTTACAACCGATACGGATACATTTACCGATACCTTTACGCTTTGCGGTATTTGGGATGGGGATGCAGTGGCTTATCGTCAAACAATGCTGCTATCCAAAGAATATACAGAACAGGTGGCTCCGGTCATTCATGGGGAAACAGACGGAACAACCCCTCCAGTGGGAACCGGCTATATTGACAGTGTTATGATGATGCCTACGGCATGGGATATTGAAAAGCAGGCATTAGAAATAACATCCCAATATGGACTGGACGAACGGGTCAGTATCAATGACGCTTACGGAACAGCAACCGTCAGCCTTTCCTCCATCCTTCCCCTGGTGGCCGGTATTGCGGTGATTTTTATTGCCGGGTATCTTCTGATCTATAATGTGTTCTATATCTCTATTGCTCAGGACATTCGTTTTTACGGAACGCTGAAAACTCTGGGAACTACTGCAAGGCAGATCAGAAAGATCGTTTACAAGAAAGCCATCAAGTTGTCCCTTGTGGGTATTCCACTGGGATTACTTTTAGGCTGGCCTATTGGCAGATTGCTTCTGCCTGTGATTGTGAATATGCTGACCGACGATATGCGGGTTGTCACTACGGTAAATCCGTTGATCTTTTTGGTGGCGATTGTCTTTTCTCTGATTACGGTTTTCATCAGCTGCCAAAAACCTGCTGCGATGGCAGCCAGGGTTTCCCCGATGGAGGCGCTGCACTATGTCGAGCAGGCAGGAGGAAAAAAGAAAGACCGCCGCAGCAAACGCATTAACACAGTTATGATGGCAAAAAGCAATCTTGGACGCAATAAGAAAAAAGCAACGATTGTTACCTTGTCCTTTGCGCTCAGTATCGTTCTTTTGAACAGCGTTTATACCTATGTAACTTCCTTTGACTTCGATAAATTTGTGGCTGATTTCAGTCTAACGGATTTTACGGTTTCCGATACAACGGTAATCAACAGCTATGCTCCATACAACACGGCGAATGTGAGCCAGGATTTCATTCGTGAGGCTGAAAGCCTGAATGGTCTTGAAGATATGGGGAATGTGTATCTGTGGACTTCTAAACAGCCGCTTGCCGAACATGATCTTGCAAGGTTACAGGAACTTGCCGTTTCTTCTGATGATATTGCAAAGGAACTGGGTAATTATATGGTGCGGCAGGAACATGGTGTCAATGTGTACGGCTTAGACGATTTCCCGGCGGGATATGTGCAGGTTCTGGATGGTGAGTTGAACACGGAAAAGTGGAAAGCTGGAACCGGTGTGTATGTAACGCCGCTGCGAATGATGGGGGATGGTTCTCTCTGTCTGTATCAACCGGGAGATAAGATTAGCGTGCCGCAGCTTGACGGAACAACCAAGGTATATGATGTGCTGGCGGTGGTAGATATTCCGAAAGCGTTAGAAACGCCTTTGCAGGTAGATATGGGACTGGATTATATTTTCCCGACGGACGAACTGCTGGGAAATATGGTATCCAGCGAACAACCAGCCATGAAAACCATCTTCAATGTCGATGATGAACACCAACTTGCCGCAGAAAACTGGCTGAAAAACTACACTACAAATACGGATACTGCTTTGGATTATCTATCAAAAGTAACCCTGCGGCAGACCTTTGATGGAATGATCAATATGTACCGTCTCGTGGGCGGCGCTCTTTGTGCGATACTGGCATTGATCGGCATACTGAACTTTATCAACTCCATGATGACCTCGATTTTGTCCAGATACAAAGAACTGGCCATGTTACAATCGGTTGGTATGACAGGCCAACAAGTCAAACAGATGCTGATGGTTGAGGGGATTGGATATTCTGCATTGGGGTTTATATGTTCCCTGCTCCTCTCTATTGTGGGGAGCCTGACAGTGGTTCGTATGATGGGGGCAGAATTAAGTTATTTTACATGGCATTTCACCCTGCTTCCGGTGTTCCTCTGTGTGATACCGTTGATTCTCATTACCGCTTTTGTACCTTTGACGTGTTATAACAAAATGGCGCAGAAAACAGTTGTGGAACGGTTACGCATTGCGGAATAAAATACGCAGATGGGAAACGGTCATCCGAAAGGGTGGCCGTTTTCAAATGTCACCAAATTGTGAGATTTCAACCGATAAAAGGTGCCTGTCGGTGACATTTCTGTGAGGTTTCTATTTTATGATAGTTGCTGTAAGGCAAAGCAACTCTCATATTGCAAGCATCAACAAAGGAGGTAATATTTTGGACTATGTTCTCAAGACAGAGGCTTTAACAAAAGTTTATGGTCATCATAAGGCGTTGGACAACTTTTCCATGCATATTCCGAAGGGAGCCATTTATGGACTGGTAGGAAAAAATGGCGCTGGAAAGACAACCCTGCTCCGCGTGATTTGCGGACTGCAAGAGGCTACTTCCGGGGATTATTTCCTATATGGCATAAGCAGCCGAAAACACGAAATCCTGAACGCAAGAAAAGAAATGGGGGCCGTGATTGAAACACCTGCTATCTATATGGATATGACGGCCACCGGAAACTTAAAGGAACAGTATCGTGTGTTGGGAGTACGATCATTCGATACCATTCCTCACCTACTAAAAATGGTTGGTCTGGAAAACACAGGCTGGAAAAAGGCAAAAAATTTCAGCCTGGGTATGAGACAACGATTGGGCATTGCGATTGCCCTTGTTGGAAATCCTCAATTTTTGGTATTAGATGAACCGATCAACGGACTCGATCCGCAGGGCATTATTGAAATGCGGCAGCTTCTTCTGAACCTCAATCAGCAGTATGGTATTACGATTTTGGTATCGAGCCACATTCTTGATGAGCTGTCCCGCCTTGCCACGCATTACGGTTTTATCGACAATGGCAAAATGGTCAAAGAAATCAGTGCGGATGATTTGGAAAACTCGTTCCGCAAGTCTATCCGAATTGAAGTAACAGATGGCAAAGCGTTGAATGCCGTTTTAGAGCAGACAGGCCAACTTTACAAAATGCTTGCTCCCAATGTAGCAGAGATTTATCACCGGATTAATATTTCTCGACTTACATCTGCTCTGGAGAAATACCATTGTGATCTGCTATCCATTCAAGAACAGGAAGAAAACTTGGAAAGCTATTATGTTGATTTAATCGGAGGTATTAGCCATGAGTAGACTGTTGGTATCGACATTATTTCGTATGCTGAAAAAGATTGTATTTTGGTTTTTTATGTTTTGTATGCTCGCATACGGTGTGTATAGTGCATCTAATATAGCATCGGAGGCTCGTGCAGGATTTGCACTTGATGGTTGCCTTTTTGAGTGTCTGCCGCTGATGGGACTTGTATCTGCAATTTTCACGAGCCTGTTTATCGGTTCCGAGTACAGCGATGGTACAATTCGCAATAAGCTGGTAGTCGGACATTCCCGTATACGGATTTATTTAGCAAACCTTATTGTGTGTTCGATTGCCAGCGTATTGATTTCACTGGCCTATACTGCCGGAGTTTTCGCAATCGGCAATATGAAAGGCGGCGAGCTTGTAACAGAAACAGGTGTAATTGTCATGTGCATGATATGCAGCCTTTTGGTTTCTGTGACTTTTACAAGCATTATGACGCTGCTTGCTATTCTGAATCCCAATAAGGCAGGGAATGTAGTTATAAGCATGGTGTTGGCTTTGGCGATGCTGGTGTCCAGCGCATTTATCCATCAGAGACTTGATGAGCCTGAAATATATGATAGCTATGTGAGCGTCAATGAAATGGGTATTCCGACACAAGTTGAGCAGCTTCCTAATCCCCAATACATTGACGGTACACCACGGGTAATTCTTGAAGCCCTCAATGACTTGCTGCCCTCTGGGCAGGCCATGCAGCTTGCAGATGCCTTTGACACCGATGGTATAACAGATGAAAAGATAGCAAATTCCCCCTGCAAGTGGATGGGATATTCGCTTTTGGTAACATTTCTTATTTCTGTTTTTGGGATTATCCTATTTCGAAAAAAAGAAATCCGGTGATAAAAAGGAAACAGATTTTCAAATGTCATTGGTTTGTGAGATTTCAGCCTGTTATTTTGTCGAAATGGAGTAGGCTCGTGACATTTCTGTGAGGATTGCCTGTTAAGATAAAAGAAAAGTGGAAAAGTTGCCGCACGACGGCAAAAGAAAAAAAGCCGTCGTACAGCAACCCTTTTGACACGCCCATCTGAAGCGGCGGCTTTGGAAACAGAGCCGCCGCTTTTTGCCTAAAGTCCAACGACGACCCTACACTTTGCGATCCGGCACGGCGGCAACAGGAGGATGCCGCCATGTGCCACAAAGCCTTTCAACATAAAACGACAAGAGCTATCTTGTCAAAAAAAGTCTGTTCTCATTATCGGGATACTCTGGCTACAAAGATGAACAGAAAAATCATGTAAATACCTCTACCAATTCCTTTGCGCCTATCTGCCTTTTGCAGATGGGCGCTTTTTGTTATTTATGTGGGTCTTCGTCACTTGACGGAGCCTTTCATAAAAATTTCTTTCCTTTCCAGGTTGCCAAAATTGCAAGTCTTGGATTACTGAGGCGAAAGGGAGGAAATCACCACCCCGCACCTGTGCGGCGCGAAGGGAGGTGAGAATATGAAAGACTCCTATGAGCAACGCATTCAAAATCAGTTTGGCGCCTTCTGCGTCAAGGTTTTGAAAAATGAGGCCCGGCATATCCAGCGTGACTATGCCAGCCTTCTGGACCAGGAAAAATCATTGGACGAGTTGACTGCCTCCGAGCTGGAGCAGACTGCCGTGTGGGACGATTACTTTATGGACGAGCATGTCTTTGAAGTATTGGGACTTCCGGTAGTCGTAACCGGCAACGTCCTGGCCAATGCGTTAGCGCAGTTGCCGGAGGGCAAGAGGGATGTGATCCTGCTGTCCTACTTCTTGGGTATGACGGATCGAGAAATCAGCGAAAAACTGCATATCGTCCATCAGACTGTATCCAAGCGGCGGCTCGTTACGCTGAAAGAACTGTACGAATATCTGGTAAAGGAGGGATTTGAATGGCCGGACAAGTGAAACCTATCCCGGTGCCTGTGATCCTGGCAGCCGTGAACGGTGACGAGGGTGCCCTTGCCGCCGTGGTCGCTCACTATCAGAAGTACATCCGGGCGCTTGCCACCAGACCTGTGAAGGATGAGTATGGCAACGAGTACTTGTATGTGGACGAAGATATGCGGCTCAGGCTGGAAACGAAGCTGATACATAGTATCGTGACGAGTTTCAAGGTGTTGCCGGTCTAAAGTTGTTCGGGGCAAGTTTCGCTCCCTTTCCTTGTCCCTGACAACCCGGCAGCGGAGTCCATGATCCTTGACAAAGAAAGCCTCCGGGCAGCATAAGGCAGACGGATACATTCCTGTCTGTGCCGAGCCATACGGCCGGTGCGCCATGACCCTGTTGCAAGTCCGCAGGACGGGACCCCTACTAAACAGGCGAGCGATCAAAACCAGGCCGCAAAACAAGCGTGGCAGCTTGTGGGCGACGACGTAGGGACAGGGTTAAAGATACTCGCGCATTGAACGCCCGCAAAGCATTGTGCGCCGCACCCATCAGCATGGGCCGGGGTGAAACTCCCGTGGAGCTGTGCCAGCAGCCGTCCGTTTATTGCCTCTTTTATTTTTACTACACGCAAATGAAAGGGGATTATTATGCAAGATCATAATTCTGTTTCAAGCGGTAAAAAACCGCAGGACAACCCTTTGAAAGAAGAAACGACCTATCGCTTCGGCAATAGGTCGTTTGTTGTAGAGTCTGTTTTCAAAGAGGAAAGCCCGGATACCTTGGGCAGCGTCCTCCTACGATTGATGAAGGCCGAAAATGAGAAAATGTAAACTTTCCATACCCGGCTGACACGGGCAGAGGACAGCGGTATAATTGTATTGGGAATACAAGATATGCGCTGTTCGGCTGTCCAGAAAGGAGGACTTATGAGACAGTCGAATTACAAAAAATCCCGTGATGTGACCGCTTTCCTCTATGAGCGGCTTTCCCGTGACGATAATCTGGAGGGTGAGAGTTACAGCATCGGCAATCAAAAAAAGCTGTTGACCAAAGTGGCGAAGGAGAAGGGCTACACCAACCTGGTCCATTTCCTGGACGATGGCATTTCCGGCGTCACGATGGAGCGCCCTGGTTTTGTGGAGATGATCCAGCAACTTGAGCAGGGACGGGCCGCCGCAGTATTTGTCAAAGACCTTTCCCGCCTGGGCCGTAACTACATCGAGGTCGGCAGGCTGACCGAGGAATTTTTCCCGGAGCATGACATTCGCCTGGTGGCGGTATCCGATAACATCGACACCGCCGAAGGTGAGAATGAGTTAGCGCCGATCCGCAATCTGTTCAATGAGTGGTATGCCCGCGACATTAGCAAGAAGCGGCGTATCAGCAACAAGATCAAGGGAAATGCGGGTGAGCCAATGGGCCAGTCTCCCTACGGGTACATCAAAGACCCCAACAATCCGAAGCGTTGGATCGTAGATGACGAAGCCGCCCAGGTGGTTCGGCGGATTTACAGCATGACCCTGGAGGGTTACGGAACGGAGCAGATTGCAGCCCAGCTTGAAAAGGACGAAATCCTTACCCCGCGTGCCTATTGGCTAAAGAAGGGCATCAAGCGGCCCGGAAAGGGCAAGCAGCAGCCTGCTACCAAGTGGAACAGTTCCACCGTGACCAAAATCCTGTCTTTGCAGGAGTATTGCGGCGACATTCTCAACTTCAAGACCTATTCTAAATCCTACAAGAATAAAAAGAGGTTGGAGAATGACCGTGAAAATTGGGTCATCTTCAAGGATGTCCACGAGCCGATCATCGAACGGTCCGTATTTGAGCAGGTGCAGCAGAAGCGGGGAAAAATCCGCAAGCGTCGCACCAACGAAGGCGAGCACAACATGTTTTCTGGTCTGCTGGTCTGTGCCGACTGCGGCAGCAATCTTCACTTCCACTTCAATCAGGGAAACCCGGAGATCAAGTATTTCAACTGCTCCAACTATAAGGGCAACCGTGGGAGCTGTACTTCCACCCACTATATCCGAGTGGATTTTCTGGAACAGGTGGTGCTTGGCGAGATACGGCGCCTGACGAAGTTCGCCAGCATCTATGAGGATGAATTTCTGAAAGCGGTGATCGGACACTCCCAGCAAGCGGCGGAGAGCGACCGCAAGCTGAAGGAGAAGGAATTGAAGGCTCTGCTTGCCCGTGACGAGGAACTGGACGGGCTGTTTGAACGCATCTATGAGGACAATGTTTCCGGCAAACTCTCCGACGACCGTTTTGCGAAAATGTCCAGACGGTACGAGGACGAGCAAAAGGAACTGGCGGAGAAAATCAAAAAGCTCCGCTCCGAAATCGAGAAGCAGAGCAGCCAAGCCATGACCACGGATATGTTCATCTCTTTGGTGCGAAAGTACACCCGCGCACGCAAGCTCACGCCCCGGATGCTCAATGAGTTGGTTGAGAAGATCGAGGTTTACAATGCGGAGAAAATTGATGGTGTGTGGGAGCAGCGGCTCCGCATCCATTATAACTGCGTGGGAGAAATCACAATCCCTAAAATGCTGCCCCTGCCCATCCCTGATGTGACCGTCAATACCCGGAAGGGTGTGTTCGTCAACTACATCCCAGCCGAAATCGCCGGATGAAAACAAAAAAGACGAGTGTTCTTACAGCTTTTCAAATGCTATAAGAACACTCGCCATGGTGCCGGTAGTGGGACTCGAACCCACACGGTATCGCTACCAACGGATTTTGAGTCCGTCACGTCTACCAATTCCATCACACCGGCAGATAATGCTTGTTTATTATACAAGATGAAAAACAGAAATTCAAGAGGGATTTTGAATTTCCGCAATTGAGTCAGGGCTGCTGAAACAGGAGACTGGCGGTTTAGCCGAGGCAGCGGATTGTTTTGCGTGGTATAGTCAGTTTCGTAAATCGACCTCCCGGGAGGCGGAAAAATGGATCTATACGGCAAGATCGACGAACTGTTGGAGAAGGACTGCTATGTCGCGGACATGTTCCCCCACCCCGCAGAGTGCCGCGGGAACATGGAGAGCGGTATTTTGCGGTGGAACAGTATTTCCAGCAGGACAGTGAGATCAGGGATCTGTATCAAAAATTTCTCCCGATTCTGCTGAGACTGAATTGCTATTATGCTTTCTCGGTCAGCTTTTACAAGGGCTGGGAACAGGATCTCCCACCCTTGAGGCTGGCGGAATATGCCGCTCAGTGTGTGGCCGCCAAGTGGAAGAAGCGGGACTATCTCAACATCCTCGCAGACGGCGGCGAGGCCATGATCCTTGTAAACGGAGATGACTTACATATGGCCGTCTATCACCCCAATCAGGAACTGCGGCATTTGCTGTCGCAGCTGGCCCAGGCGGAGAGCCTGTTTTTCTGAAAAACCTGACGTCCCGATCTGCGTGCTTTCGGCAAAAATGAACAGACCGTTAAAAACGGTGGAAAATCAGAAGAAAGGCTACACAAAAGCTGGGAAACGTGCTATTATGTATGCGTTAAATTATGCGCATCTGCAAAAATATGACCTGGAGGAAACTGGTTTGAGAGGGGGAAGGACTGTGAAACGTTTTTGGCGGGGCGCGCTGCTGCTGGGGACTGTACTGGCAATACTGCTGTCCGCCACGGGCTGTGGATCGGTGGCGAAGCTGACGTTTAATCCGCAGGAACTGTACAGCCTTCCAAAACTGCCGGCCAAATATACAGAGCTGAACAATCAGCTCAATGAGATCCTGGAGGGCGGTGCTGAGTATGCCGCACCGACTTCCGGCACCAATATCCAGCCGGTTCAGCTGATTGACCTGGACGGCGATGGGAAAAAAGAGGCATTGGCCTTTTTCCGAAATTCTGCGGATGAAAAACCGCTGAAGATATACATCTTTGAGTCAAAAGACGACACCTATGAGCTGGCTGCAGTAGTTGAGGGGAGCGGCGCCGCCATTTACAGCATTTCTTACAGCGATTTGGACGGCGACGGCAAGACGGAGCTGATCGTGGGCTGGAAAGTCACCGCGGCCCTGCAGGCGCTGTCCGTCTATGCCCTGCGGTCAACAGGAACGGAGGAGCTGATCCGCAGCACGAACTATGTGAAATACGCGGTCACGAATCTGGACCAGGATCAGCGCCAGGAACTGGTGGTGCTTCATGCTGCTGATGAAGAGGGCGGCGGTGTGGCAGACTATTACAGCTGGCAGCCCAGTGGGCTGACCTTGGAGTCCACCGCCCGCATCTCCATGGACATGGCGGAACTGAGCGGCCAGCAGGGTCGCGTGCTTGCCGGCACCCTGCAGGACGGCACTCCCGCGCTCTTCGTGACCGGCGTGACGGAATCCGTCCGGACCATCACGGATATCCTGACCATGCGGGATCAGGAATTCACCAATATCGTGCTGTCGGCGGTCACAGGCGTGTCCACGGAAATATCGCTGTTCCGGAGCCTTTATCCGACCGATATCAACGGCGACGGCATTACGGAGGTGCCCTGCTCGGTGCCGCTGCCGACATGGGACGATGAACAAGGCTATTATCAGCGCATCGACTGGAAGGCGTACGGCAGTGACGGCACCTCCGCAACGGTGCTGAGCACATATCACGACATTGAGGACGGCTGGTATCTGCGGCTTCCGGAGAGCTGGGACGGGCGGATCCTTGTGAGCCACAGTTCCGGATCGGAGGAGGCATCCGTGACCTTTTACACACGGGGGGAGAACGGTGAACTGCCGGAACCCTTCCTCCGGATCACCACGATCACCGGCGCCAACCGGGAGACCAAAGCTGTCCGCGGAAACCGCTTTAACCTCGCCCGGCAGCAGGAGACCATTTATGTGGCGGAACTGCTGGAGGCCAATCAGGGCTTGGAATACGGCATCACCGAGGACGAGGTCCGGGCCGCGTTCAGCCGGATCACCAAGGAATGGGTCTCGGGAGACAACTAAGGTGCAGGAGAGGATACATGCTATGAAAAAAGTGTTGGTTTTGGAAGACGAAGCCAGTATCCGCAGTTTTATCGTCATCAATCTGCGTCGGGCGGGCTATGACGTCATCGAGGCGGAGAGCGGCGAGGAAGCGCTGGAGCGGCTGAAGGAGAACCCCAATACCAAGGTGGCGCTGCTGGATATCATGCTGCCGGGGATCGATGGATTCGAGGTCTGCCGCAGGATCCGGGCTACCAATACGAAGATCGGCATCATCATGCTGACCGCCCGCTCCCAGGAGATGGACAAGGTGACGGGGCTGATGACCGGTGCCGACGACTATGTGACCAAGCCCTTTTCTCCGGCGGAGCTGACTGCCCGGGTGGACGCCCTGTTCCGCCGGGCCGGCGGGGAGGACCCCGTCCAGACGGGAGAACTGTACTCCCCGCCGTTCCTGTTGAACACCCGCAACCGGACGCTGGAAAAGGACGGCCAGCGGATCAAGCTGACGCAGGTGGAGTACTCCATCATGAAGGTATTCATGGAGAACCCCGGCAAGGCGCTGTCCCGGGAGGAGATCCTGGACATGGTCTGGGGCCGGGATTACTTCGGTGAGCTGAAGATCGTGGATGTGAACATTCGCCGCCTGCGGCTGAAGATCGAGGATAATGTGCAGAACCCGACCCATATCACCACCGTGTGGGGATATGGCTACAAGTGGGGGAGCTGATTCGAGAACGGACACATGATCCGGGGCCCCGCAGAGCGGGGCACGCGGAAGCGTGTACAAGCATTTTGACGGAGTCAAAATCTTGGCGCCAGGCGGAATTCATTTCCGCCGCGCAAGTGAGATCAAAAGGGCTCCCGCAGAGCGAAGCTCTGTGGGAAACAATGTGCAGAACCCGACCCATATCACCACCGTGTGGGGATATGGCTACAAGTGGGAGAGCTGACCAGGAAAAACTGACAGAGACAGCCGGCAGGAGGTGAGACCGTGGCTGAGGAGGAGAAAAATTTGAGATGGAAGGCCCTGCGGCTGCGGGGACTCCGGCAGCGATGGATCTTCAACACGGTCCTGCCGGTGCTGATCCTGTTGGTGCTGACCGTGGTATTGTTCTCCATGGGCGTATCAAACTATTATTATAGCTCCATGCGGGACGGCCTGGAGAAGCAGGCCCAGGCCCAGGCCGGCGCCTTCAATGACTATTTTATGGATAACGGCTTCAGCAGCTATTATCAAAAAGCCGTGCAGGCCGCCAGCGACTATGCGGACAAGGACCGGATCGAATTACAGTTCCTCTCCAATAACGGCGCGGTCATCGTATCCACCTCGGGACTGACGTCCGGCACCTCGCCGGGAACAGATGACATCACGTGGGCCATTACGAAGAGTGAGATGAAGCACTATCGGGGACAGGACCCGGAGACTGACGAGATGATTTTAGCGGTCTCCCATCCGCTGATCTCGGAGGGAAAGGTCAGAGGCGTGCTGCGCCTTGTGACGTCGGTACGGCTGGTGAACCGGCAGGTCATGCTGGCGGTGCTGACCATCGCCCTGATCGCCATGCTGTGTATGGCATTGGTCATCATCTCCAATCTGATTTTCATCAACAACGTGGTGGAGCCGGTGGCGGTGGTCTCGGAGGCCGCCAAGCGGATCTCCGCGGGAAGTTACGGCTTCCAGATCGAGAACAAATACGCCGACGAGCTGGGGGAGCTGGTGGAGAATATCAACGATATGTCCCTGCGGATCGGCCAGAACGAGAAGATGAAGAGCGAGTTCATCTCCTCGGTCTCCCATGAGCTGCGGACGCCCCTCACCGCTATCAACGGCTGGGGCGAGACGATTTTGGAGGACACCACCGGCGACACGGTACAGGTGCGCCGCGGCATCCGGATCATCCTCAATGAGTCCCGGCGCCTCTCCACCATGGTGGAGGAACTGCTGGAATTCTCCAAGATGGAGGACGGCCGGTTCACTCTCCGCATCGAACAGGTGGATTTGCAGGCGGAATTTGAGGACGCCACTTTTACCTACCGGGAGCTGTTTCGGCAGGAGGGCATCGAGCTGGAATATGATGACGGCGGCGAGATCCTGCCGCCCATCTCCGGCGATCCGGAGCGGCTGAAGCAGGTGTTCTGCAATGTGCTGGACAATGCCGCCAAGCACGGCGGCGCGGGAAAGCGTATCATGACCTCCATCTCCAAGGAGGGGGGCTACCAGGTGGTCCGTGTGCGGGACTTCGGTCCCGGCATTCCGGAGGAGGAACTGCCCTTTGTCAAGCAGAAGTTTTACAAGGGCTCCTCCAAGGCCCGGGGCAGCGGCATCGGCCTGGCGGTGTGCGACGAGATCATCAGCCTCCACAACGGCATCTTTGAGATCGGGAACGCGGATGGCGGCGGCGCCATCGTGACCATCCGCCTGCCGGAAAAAGAATGATACAAAGCAGAACAAATGTTTGATTTTTGCGAAAACCTGTGATACACTGACATAGAAAGGAAACCCCATGGCAGAAAACAAGTCCTGCGCCTTCCGCACCAGCATCGGCGGACAGGCGCTGATCGAAGGCATTTTGATGCGCGGACCGGAGAAGCAGGCCATCGTGGTCCGGGACCAGGAGGGTGCCCTGGTGGAGAAGGTGGAGGACCTGAAATTCATCAAGGACCGCTACCCCATCCTGGGTGTACCCCTGATCCGGGGTACGGTCAACTTTCTGGACTCTATGGTCAACGGCGTGAAAGCCCTGATGTACTCCGCGGATTTTTATCCGGAGGAGGAAGAGGCCCAGCCCTCCAAATTTGAGCTGTGGCTGGAAAAGCACTTGTCCAGCAAAAAGCTGGAGAGCGCCGTCGTCGCCCTGGCGGTGGTGCTGGGCGTTGGCATGTCTGTCTTTTTGTTCATGGTGCTGCCCACCCTGGTCACCGGTGCCATCCTCCACTTTTTCCCCGGATTCCCCATGTGGGGCCGCAACCTGGTGGAGGGGCTGCTAAAGATCGTCATCTTCCTGCTGTACCTGATCGTCTGTTCCAGACAGAGGGACATCTACCGGGTGTTCCAGTACCACGGCGCGGAGCACAAGACCATCTTCTGCTATGAGGCGGGACTGCCCCTGACGGTGGAGAACGTCCGCGTCCAGCCCCGGCACCATCCCCGGTGCGGCACCAGCTTTTTGTTCGTGGTCATCTTTGTGTCCATCCTGTTTTCCAGCGTGGTGTTCGGCATCTGGCCCATCACCAACGCATGGCTGCGGACGCTGGTGCATTTGGTCCTGCTGCCGCTGGTGGTGGGCGTGACCTATGAGTTCAACCGCTGGGTGGGCCGTCACGTGCAGGACAGCCGCCTGGCCAAAGTCCTGACGGCCCCCGGCATGTGGATGCAGAATTTCACCACCAACGAGCCGGACGACAGCATGATCGAGTGTGCCATCCGGTCCCTGGAATTGGTCCTGCCCAGCGAAAAGGGCAAGGACATTTGGTAAAAAACTCCTCCGCAAACCAGCGGAGCGTGAAGGTGAATTGTCCCGGAGGGACAAGAGAAACCCCTCTGGAGGGTTGCGGAGGAAAAGGAGGAGCAAGGGAGCGAACAAAGTTTTCGCCGCAGGTGGAAACGAAATTGAGCGGACTTTGCGACGACGTTATGGCTATTACATATAACAATTTGTATCTGGATATCCGCCAGCAGCTCAAAAAGTCCGGCATCGACGCCGCCACGCTGGAGGCTCGGGAGCTGGTGTGCTTCGGCACCGGCAAGAGCCGGGAGGAGCTGGCCCGGGACGGCGGACTGTACGCCTCCCCGGAGCTGGAGCGGCGGGTGCGGGACCTGGTGGACCGGCACCTGGCCGGGGAGCCGGTGGCGTACCTCATCGGCGAATGGGAGTTTTACGGCCTGCCCCTGGACATCTCCCGGGACGTGCTGATCCCCCGGCCGGACACGGAGGTCCTGGCGGAGCAGGCCATCGGATATGTGAAGACGCTGGGGGACTGTCGGGCGCTGGACCTGTGCGCCGGCAGCGGCTGCATCGGTCTGGCCGTGGCCGCCCAGGCGCCCAACGCCCGGGTGGTGCTGGGCGAATGGTCCGACGCGGCGCTGAAAATCTGCCGCCAGAACATCCGCCGGAACAGCCTCAGCGGCCGGGTGGTCCCCATACAGGTGGATGCCCGGGAGAAGCCGGAACGGTCCCTGGGAGAGTTCCAGTGCATCATCAGCAACCCCCCCTACATCCCCCGCGCCGATATCAGCGGCCTGGATGTCTCCGTCCGGGATTATGAACCCCATCTGGCCCTGGACGGCGGCGATGACGGCCTGGATTTCTACCGCAGCATTTCAGAGAAATGGAAGGCCTGCCTGGTCCCCGGCGGACGGCTGTACTTTGAGGTCGGCATCGGTCAGGCGGACAGTGTGCTCCGCATCATGCGGACACAGGGCTTTGGCGATATCCAGGTGGTCAAGGACCTGCATGACATCCCGCGGGTGGTGTTCGGTACATTGTGCACGGAGATTTGAGATGGATACGCTGGTGGGATTGTGGATGTATATGGAATCGGCTGGAAGTCCCAGGGCGCTGCTGCTGCTTCTGATGTGGCTGATACTGCTGGCGGCGGACTGGGGACTGATGGGCTGGGGCGTCCACCGAAAAAACCGAAAATTGCGAGGGGCGGCCTATGGACTGACGGCACTGTCGCTGCTGCTGGCCTGGGAAACCGTTCGGTATTTTGATGCCGTCCTCGGCGGACCTTCGGACTACGCGCTCTGGGACCCGGTATGGGACCAATTGCCCGCGCTTTTGGCGGCTATCGTGTACGGCATCATGCTTTTAGGCTTCCTTTGCTGGGGCTTTTATCAAAGGACAAGAGAATTGACGGAAGAGACCGATATAGACTGATATAGAGATTTTAGGAGGAAACACATATGGCAAGAGACAAGGGACCGCTGCCCACCGCGGCGCCCGCGGATGACAAAAAACGGGCCATCGACGCCGCCATGGCCCAGATCGAAAAGATGTACGGCAAGGGCTCCATCATGCGCTTCGGCGACCAGAGCAGCCTGAACGTGGACTTCATTCCCACAGGCTCCCTGGCCCTGGACGTGGCCCTGGGCATCGGCGGCCTGCCCAAGGGCCGCATCATTGAGATCTACGGGCCGGAGTCCTCCGGCAAGACCACCCTGGCCCTCCATGTGGTGGCGGAGGCCCAGAAGCGGGGCGGCGAGGTCGCCTTCATAGACGCGGAGCACGCCCTGGACCCCACCTACGCCCGGGCGCTGGGCGTCAAAGTGGAGGATATGCTGATCTCCCAGCCGGATACCGGCGAGCAGGCCCTGGAGATCACCGAGTCCCTGGTCCGCTCCGGCGCCATTGACGTGATCGTGGTGGACTCCGTGGCCGCTCTGGTGCCCCGGGCCGAGATCGAGGGCGAGATGGGCGACAGCTACGTGGGCCTTCAGGCCCGCCTGATGAGCCAGGCACTGCGGAAGCTCACCGGCGCCATCGGCAAGACCAACACCATCGTCATCTTTATCAACCAGCTTCGTGAGAAGGTGGGCGTGATGTACGGCAACCCGGAGGTCACCACCGGCGGCCGGGCCCTGAAGTTCTACTCCTCCGTCCGCATTGAGGTCCGCCGCATCGAGGCACTGAAAAACGGCACGGAGATCGTGGGCAACCGGACCCGTGCCAAGGTGGTCAAAAATAAAGTGGCGCCCCCCTTCCGGGAGGCGGAATTCGACATTATGTACGGCGAGGGCATCGCCCGCAACGGCGAGCTGGTGGACCTGGGCGTGAAGCTGGATCTGGTGCAGAAGGCCGGCTCCTGGTTCTCCATGGGCGAGACCCGCATCGGCCAGGGCCGGGACGCCGCCAAGAAGTATCTGGAGGACAACCCGGAGATCGCCGCCCAGCTGGAGGCGGATATCCGCAGGAATTTCGATAAGCTGATGAGCAACCAGGCCCGCATCGCCGCCAAAGCGGCCGGACGGGCCGTGGACGTGAGCGCCGACGACTTCAAGGATGAGGATTGAGCGCGTCGAGGCGTCCAGGCACAAGCGGGGCCGCGTGCTGGTATTCCTGGCGGACGGCGCCTGTTTGAAGATCACAGAGCAGGAACTGCTGGACTTCGGCCTGCGGGCAGGGGATGAGCTGGATGACGCCGCCCTCTCCCGGCTGAAGGAGGCGGCGGGCGTCTCCAACGTCAAGGCCGCCGCGGCGGACCTGATCGGCAAGCGGGCCATGTCCCGGGCCTCCCTGGAGCGGAAACTCCAGGAAAAGGGGGCCAGCGAGGCGGAGGCCCGGTACGCCGCCGAGTGGCTGGAGGCCATCGGCGCCATTGATGACGCGGATTACGCCGCCCTGTTGGTGCGGCACTGTGCCCAGCTGGGCTATGGGCCCGCCCGCATCCGGGACAAACTCTATGAAAAGGGCGTTCCCCGGGAGCTGTGGGACGAGGCACTGGACCAGGCGCCGGAAAACGGCGGACAGATCGACCGTTTTTTGGCGGGCAAGCTCCATGGGCGGACGCCGGATGAGCGGGAGAAAAAGCGTCTGACCGACGCGCTGCTCCGCCGGGGCTATTCCTGGGGAGATGTGAAAGCGGCGTGGAACCGGCTGGGGTCGGAGACCTGGGAGGAGTGACACCAGATTTCCAGGGCGAAGTCCGCGCCGAAGCGGAGGCCCGCCCGGAAGGACTCCAAAAGCTGCCACATTTGGACTTGATGGTTGGCATCATCGTATCGCAGGAAGAAATCTTTTCCCATGCCCTTTTCGATTTTTTCCTCCATGTCGCAGAGGGCGTTCATGGCGGCATGGTACGCCGGATCTGACGGTGCCGGCATATCCGCAGTGCAGAAGAAATGAAGGTCGTCGAGAAATTGACTCATATCCTGCCTCCTGTTATACTATCGATAGATTTAATCTACTGACAGTGTAGCAGAATAAATCTACCACGTCAAGAGGAAATAAAATGTTTGATAAAGTTTTATTCGGTCAACGGTTGCGGGAAATCCGAGAGGACCGAGGAAAATCTCGTAAAGAAATGGCAGATTTAATGAAAGTAAGCAAAACACAGGTCAATGATATTGAAAACGGAAAATCAGGAACAAATCTTGACCGTTTTTATCTCCTATGCAAATATTATAATGTGTCCGCTGACTACCTGCTGGGCATTACGGATGATCCCACCTGGCGGGGCGCTCCGCTGGGTGAGGACAGCGAGGACTGAAGCGCCGCCCTCCGGGCGGAGAGGGGAATGATGCCATGTTGCGTCAGGGAATGCACCCCCCATTTTCTTTGGGTTGCGCCCAAAGAAAACGGGCCGTGCACGGTCCAAAAGAAAGGCGCTTTGTGTCCAACTTTGTCCCTCTGAGACAAAGTTGGACGGACGGGAGTTGGTGGTTAGATGTGCCGCCAGGTCCGGAAATCTTCTGCCGGGTGCGCTATACACGGTACGGAGGTAGAACTGCTTCCCCACATTTGAGGGCGTGGGTGCAGGGCCGGGGTGGTCACTGTAAGGCGTTCACCACTAGCCCCGCTGCCGCTACCTGGTCCCACCAGGCCAGCGGCAGCGACATTAGCCGCTGGTCCTTTCAGTTTTTGCCCGACCTCGCAACTCCGATTCGCGTAGCTGAAATCTTAAAAATTCAGCAAGACCGGGCCCGCGCCCAACGCAGAGTTTGACAACGACCACCATGGTCTCTTTCTGGGACCCCCGTATTTTAAGCAAATAAGGCGCATTAGCGCCGTTTTGCGCCCAAGCGCCTTTCTTTTCCACCGGGCGCGGCGGCTTTTCTTTGGGCGCGTCCAAAGAAAAGCGGGGGCGCATTCCCTGCGGAAAGTCCGCAGAAAGCGTTACCGTTTCCGCTCCCGGCCCACGGCGGGAAAACTCCCACCCCCAGGCGAAAAAGTCCGGATAATCATCCCCTGGCGGCATAACATGCAAAATGGAGGAATTCACCTTGCCTTACAACATATCTTTCATCTCCCTGGGCTGTGCCAAGAACCAGGTGAACTGCGAACAGATGATGGCCTCTGTCCAGGCCGCAGGGCATACCATCCAGGCGGCACCCGAGGGCGCCGATGTGGTGGTGGTAAACACCTGCGGATTTCTGGCATCCGCCTGCGAGGAGGCCATCGACAACATTCTGGAGATGGCCGAACTGAAAAAAGCGGGCCAGGTGAAAAAGATCCTGGTCACCGGCTGTATGGCACAGCGGTACAAAGAGGATGTGCTCCATGAACTGCCTGAGGTGGACGGCATTCTGGGCACCGGAAGCTACGGTGACATCTCCGAGGCCATCTATGAGGTCATGGACAGGGGCCTGCGGCCCTGCCATATCGGCAACATCCACACCGCCAACCAGAGCGGTGAGCGCATTTTGTCCACACCGCCCTGGTACGCCTATCTGCGCATCGCCGAGGGCTGCGACAACCACTGTGCCTACTGCGTCATTCCCTCCCTGCGGGGCAAATACCGCAGCCGCCCCATGGACGAGCTGCTGGACGAGGCGGCGGAGCTGGCCTCCGCGGGAGTAAAGGAACTGCTGGTCATCGCCCAGGACATCACCCGGTACGGCACGGACCTGAACGGCCAGCACCAGCTGGCGGCGCTGCTCCGGGAGCTGTGTAAGCTGGACTTCCATTGGATCAGACTGCACTATCTCTACCCGGACGAGATCACTGACGAGCTGATCGACGTTATCGCAGAGGAGCCGAAGATCGTCAAGTATCTGGATATCCCCATCCAGCATTGCAACGACCGGATCCTGAAGGCCATGAACCGCAGGGACACCAAGGCGTCCCTGACGGAGATGCTGGCAAAGCTGCGGGCGAAGATCCCCGGTCTGGTCCTGCGGACCAGCCTCATCACCGGCCTGCCCTATGAGGACGAGGCGGCCCTTGAGGAGTTGTGTGACTTCCTGCGGGAGACACGGATCGAGCGGGCAGGGGTATTCCCCTTTTCCCCGGAGGAGGGCACGAAAGCCGCCCAGATGGAGCATGTGGACACCGAGGAGGCCCAGCGGCGGGCGGAGCTGGTGGTGGACGTGCAGTCCGACATCATTGACGCCTATAACGAATCGGTCCTGGGCAGTGAGCGGGAGGTCCTGTGCGAGGGCTTTGACGGCCAGGCCCAGATGTTCTTTGGCCGCAGTTATGCCGAGTCCCCGGACATCGACGGCCGTATCTATTTCACCGCCGATGGGGAAGTCCCCCCCGGCACCTTTGTGACGGTCCGGCTCACCGGCACCATGGACGGCGAGCTGACCGGGGAGCTGACCTGGGAGCTGGTATGAAGCATCCGCTGGAACTCATTCCCGGTGTTGGCCCCCGGATCGCCCAGTCCATGGAGGATATCGGCATCCATTCCGTGGAGGACCTGCGGGGTCGGGACCCGGAGGAGTTGTACCGCCTGGACTGCTTGAAAAAGGGATTTCAGGAGGATCGATGTGCCTTGTATGTGTACCGGACAGCGGTCTATTTCGCCGAGCATGAGGACCAGGACACAGAGAAGCTGAGGTGGTGGTGCTGGAAGGACCATCCCGATCCAGAACAGGATTAAAGGAGCGTGGACACTTTGAATTTGCCGAATAAATTGACTCTTTTACGCATTATATTGATCCCCGTATTCATGGGCGTGCTGTATTGGGGCTTCCCCGGAGCCACTTATGCCGCCCTGGCTATCTTTATCATCGCCAGCCTGACGGACCTGCTGGACGGCAAGATCGCCCGGAAGTACAATCTGGTGACGGACTTCGGAAAATTCGCCGACCCCCTGGCGGATAAGATGCTGGTGACCGCCGCTATGCTGTGGTTCGTGGAGATCGGGCAGATGCCCGCCTGGGCCCTGCTGATCGTTGTCTGTCGGGAGTTTGCCGTCAGCGGCCTGCGGATGATCGCCTCCGACAAGGGGCGGGTGATCGCCGCCGGATGGTCCGGCAAGGTCAAGACGGCCTCCACCATGGTGTGCGTGGTGCTGATGTTCCTGCCCATTCCGGCGGCGCTGAATACCGTCTGCGTCTGGGTCATCACCCTGACCACCCTGTACTCCGGCGTGGAGTACTTTGTGAAGAACAGGGATATCATTCAGTCCATATGAAAAAAAGCCCCGTGGACTGGTGGACAGCCCCAGTTTGTGCGGACAGCACAAAAAAGCCCCTAAGTAGGAAATACTGAGCATTAAGCGGAGTGGCGCAGCGTAAGCGGCGCCACTCCAGTTTTTAGCTGAATACGC
>JAETOP010000197.1 GCA_021771675.1 Oscillospiraceae bacterium
CTACTGCTGAAGCTACACCACCGGTCGATTGTATACCCTGCACCTGTGTACTCCGTCTGCCCCCGTTGGTTAATAGGATCTGCGAAATGCCAGTTGTCCAGCAGGTTCGGGTTGCTCCACCCCGGCACCGCCACAGCGGCCCCGTCCATATCAAACCCCACCACCTGCCCGGCCTGCCCGGTGAGCTTGTTTTGCTTGGCATCTATTGCATCAGTCACTTCTTCCGGTGTGATACCGGGTTCTCCTTGCGGCCCTTGTTCTCCGGGGTCGCCCTTTTCACCTTTTTCACCTTTTTCTCCCCGCTCGCCTTTCTCTCCCATCAGTCCCCGTATTCCGGGATCACCCTGCGGCCCGGGCGGGCCCTGTACTCCAGGTTCACCCTGCGGGCCAGGCGGGCCCTGTATTCCGGACTCACCCTGTGGCCCAGGCGGGCCCTGTATTCCGGACTCACCCTGTGGCCCAGGCGGGCCCTGTACTCCAGGTTCACCCTGCAGCCCAGGCGGGCCTTGTATTCCAGGCTCACCCTGCGGCCCAGGCGGGCCCTGTATTCCAGGCTCCCCCTGCGGCCCAGGCGGGCCCTGTATTCCGGGCTCACCCTGCGACCCAGGTGGACCCTGTATTCCAGGCTCACCCTGCGGTCCAGGCGGACCCTGTATCACTTCTCCACTGTCTGGGATAACCACAGCGGACAGCAGTCTGTCACCGGCGTAGAGCCCCAATTCCCCAGACTCCGTGAAGTCCAGACCATCGGCCTTTCCTGCCAATTTCTGTTCCCACAAATCCGGCGTGGGTGGCTGAGACATCTCCTCGGCGATTGCACCTGGATGGATGATTCCCAGATCCAGCCAAACGGTGCGCACGACCACATTTTCTTCCCGCGTGCCACACACGCCGGCCAGCAGATGGACATGGGGTTTTACAAACATTTCCCATGGAACCGTGCATCCATCGCTCTTATCCAGCAATACAGACCGGCGTTCCCCGCCGGCCTTAAATATTGCTGTCCGCGTCAGGCCTTCCCAATCTGCTGAGAATTGAAACTGGACTTTGTAGGCATTGACTGAGCGGGAGGTGAAGCTCTCCCATTCTTCCACCGCCAGTATGCCTTTTTCTACCTTAATAATAATGTGGCATACCTCCTTTTCGATTTTAAGCCCCGCACAGCAAGAAGTGTTGACCATTTCAATGCATCGTTACTTCGCCCTTTGCCCGGCGGTTTGGATGAGCGGCTGCCAAACAAGATGGCTGACGCTGCTGCTGGAGACTAACCGCAACGTCCTGTCCTGTGACGGAGCGGTTTTCTGTTTCCTTTTCTATTCCTATATTTGCCTCAGTTACGGTCTATGTTTGTCACGAGAAATGCGACGATGGATATTAAGTGATTACTCTTTGGGGCAGGCCATTTGTATTTTTTGATGCCAATGTCAGTTTGAGGGAGTTTTCAGAATGTTTTACTATTGGGATGCTGCAAACCTACTATTCCAATCTGTTTGAGCCTATTGTCTTATTCTCTATGCAAAAATATCAGAGCGACCCGTTTTTCAAGAGCTAACTGGTGAGGGTCAACAGTAGCGGAATTATGTTGGTTATGCTGCACGTCTATTGATTACATTTTATCGTAGCAGCATATATTATCAGTTTTGTTTTATGTTGATCGCTACATTAGTCTTAACGGTATCTTTTCTTGGGAAAAACCTTGTGAGAAATTTATCTCCAGCAAATAGATTTACCATCTTTTGTGTAGAGTTTTCTCTGGGCTTGTACTTGACCCATTATATTGTGCTAAGAGTTTTCCGATATAGATATAAAGACGTCTATGTATAACTATGGGGAAGCACCTACCTTCGGGGCCATGCTGGGCTATACCCGGAAACTCATGGATGAGACCTACAACAGCATCATCGAGTTCGTGGAGCTTCAAGAATTCCAGGACAGCCAGTGCGGCGAGCTGCGGGGAGCCCGGAGCCGAAAACCACCGCGGCATTTCAGGATGTGCCCCCGTCGGCAGACTACGGGAAAGCGGTAAGCTGGGCGCTGGAGCAGAAAATCACCACCGGCACCGG
>JAETOP010000068.1 GCA_021771675.1 Oscillospiraceae bacterium
TGGGACGCCGCTGCGCAGGTTTCGTCCGCGTCATCCCCGGCGCAGACAACCGGCGTCCCGGTGTCCGGGTCGCCCTCCGCCGCCAGCGCGGACACCGGCAAAAGGCCGAGTATCAGCGTCAGCACCAGCAAAAGGCTGAACGCTCTTTTTTGTATGGTTGCCTTCATTAAGTTTTTCCTCCTTTTAATTTTGTAAGATGCAGGTCATCCGTTGTTTTCTTCGGGCGGCCCCGTGCTGTGGGGCGTAAAATCAGGAGCACGCGCCACTGCTGTCCCGGCCGGAGTCTTTGCCTCCAGCTTCGCCTCCTCCAGAATACCGTCATAGTATCTCCGCTTCGCCATGCTGACACGGCCCGAACACACGGGACAGCCGCTTTTCTGCACGCCCGCCCTGCGGGAAATGGGGGCTTTCCACACATGGCCCTCCTCACACAGCCACCATACCCGCTGCGCACTTCCGTAGGTGAACATCTCCGGCGTCAGCTTCCCGTTGAGGGTGGGGTGCCACTGGGCGGCGATTTTGGGGTGGGTGGTCGCCAGATCGTTGAAGCCCGCCAGCACCCGCCTGTTCATGCAGTAAGGGCAGCCGCTGTTCTTCTGCGTCCGATCCGAGATTTTGGCCGTCCACTCATGCCCCTTGGAGCAGCGCCACCAGACCCGCAGGTCGGTACCTGCGGACAGCGTTTCCGGCCTGCGTTTCCCGTTCTTTTTCGGATGCCACTCCGCTGCAATCATGGGAAACAGTGCGGCAAGGCTGTTTTCCTCCGGGAGAATGACTCTGTTGGCACAGACTGGACAGCCGCTGTGCTGAAGCGTCCGGGAGCTGATGACCGCCTCATAGGTATGTCCCCTGGGACACAGCCACCACGCCTTGGCGTGGCTCCCGGCGGTCACCTCCGTGGCTTTCCGGCTGTTTTTCTCCGGGTGCCACTCCCCGGCAAGCTCGGGATGGGTCGTGGCAAGGTCGTTGAAGCCGGGCAGCAGCTTTTTGTTGGCGCAATAGGGACATCCCGTTTTCCGCATGGTGCGGGCGCCCACCACCGCTTGATACGCATGGCCCTTTGGACAGCGCCACCAGACTTTTTTATTGCTCAAGGGCGTCACCAACTCCGGAGTAAGTGCGCCGTTTTTCGTGGGATGCCACTCGGCGGCAAGCTCCGGGTGGGCGGAGGCAAAATCATTGACGCCCGGGATCGCCAGCCTGCCGGCACAGACCGGACAGCCCACGCCGGCAGCCGTGCGGGAGGCGATGCTGGCCTGCCACGCATGGCCTTTCCCGCACAGCCACCAGACCTTTCGCTGTGCTCCGGCCGTCACCGCCCGGGGCGTCAAAGCACTGTTCTTGGACGGGTGCCATTGGCGGGCCAGCTCCGGGTGAGTGGTAGCCAAATCGTTTTCTCCGGGAACCAGAACACGGTTGGCACAGACGGGGCAGCCGGTGCCGCTTATGGCCCGGGATTTCACGATGGCCTTCCACTCATGGCCCTTGTCACAGACCCACCATGCCATGTGGTGGCTGCCCAGAAGCACATCCGCCGGAGTCACCTTTCCATTTTTTGTCGGATGCCACTGTGCGGCGAGGTCGGGCCGCTGGGAGGCCAGGTCATTCTCGCCTGGCCATGCCCGCTTGCCGGCGCAGTAGGGGCAGCCGCTCCCAGTCGTCCTGGTGTAGACTGCGGCCTGCCATTCGTGGCCCTTTTCGCATTTCCACCAGACGCTCCGCTTGCTGCCGTAGGTGATCCCCTCCGGCGTCAGCGGGGCGTTTTTTGTTGGGTGCCACTCCCGAAGCAGTTCGGGCCTGTCATACTTTCGGCAGTGGTCATATAGAGTTGTTCTCAAAATCCATCACCACCCTTCGCCGGGCCGCCGTCAGCGGGTAGTCAGGCCCGCAATCAGTGCGGACTTGGCCTGCTCCGCCGTGGCTCTGGGCCGGTTATCCCCAGTGAGATATTTCAGCGCACCGTTCCAATCATGGAGGTCGGTATCCCTGGCTGGGAGATTCCTCACCTTCTCCGCCAGCTCTGCCCGCTGGATATGGTCTAAAAAGCGCAGGTCAGATAAGTAGTCGCAGCCCATTTGAATGGACATCAAATCCAGCAGAGACATCTTAACTGGCTTTCCTTTTTCTATGCCCTGCTCGCAGTCACGACATATCTGCCGGCCCTCTGACACCGGGGCACCGCAGCAGACGCAAATATCGTTGATGAGATAATACGGTTTCATTTCAATCGCCGCCTGTCCAAGAGTTCATCACAAAATCAACATTTTGTGATGACCAGCGGAGGGCAAAGCCCCTGAATTGGGCCGAAAAATCCAAAAGGAAACGCCCGTCTCCTCTGTACCAAAGAGCGGACGGGCGTGAAAAGGCATGCCGCAAAAAAATGAGTCTTTGCGGCTTGGATTATTGCGCCCAAAAGCCAGAAAATACCTTGCACTTCAAAAGGGCGCATGATATAATTTCTTCATGATATGTAGCCGGGAAGCCCTGTTGCGGCGGTCTTTCAAGGCGAAATGTTGATTTTGTGCTTCGCCGGGATTCCCGGCGTTTGCGCTATTTCTGCGAAATGTTGAAATTGTCCTATGAGACAAGCCGCAGCTGTTCAAGCTGTCTGGTATGCTCGGCTCCGGTGGCCACAAGATAGATGCGGGTAGTTTCGATAGAGCTGTGGCCCAGCACATCGGCCAGTTGGGCGATGTCTTTGCAGGATTTATAAAAAATCCGGGCGAAGAGGTGTCGCAGATTGTGAGGATAGACCTTTTCCGGGGCCACGCCCGCCGTCCTGCAGATGGCTTTCATCTCCGCCCAAATCTGGCGGCGGCTCATGCTCTTTCCGCTTCTGGTGATGAATATCTCGCCGGAGGCGATTTTGTTTTTCCGGGCGTATTTCAGCAACTTGCGGCACAGCTTATTGGTCAGCAGAATCACCCGGATCTTTCCTTTCAAGGAGATTTCCGCCCGCCCTCGCTGAGCCGCCTCCACAGTGAGATAGCGCACCTCGCTCACCCGTACACCGGTGGCGCAGACGGTTTCCATGAGCAGGGCAAGCCGTTCTTTCCCGCTGCCCTTGGCCGTGGACACCAGCAGGTCAAACTCCTCCCGCGTCAGCTCCCTGGATTGATCCCGGAACAGCCGCCGCTGCACCTTTAGAAATTTTACCCGGATGTCCCAACCCAAAAATCGGAACAGGCCGTTGAGGGCGGCCAGCATGGAATTGACGGTACTTGGGGCGTGGCCGGTGGAGAGAAGAACTCCTTTCCACTCCGCTGCCAGCTCCTGTGTCGCCGCCCTGCCGTCCAGCCAGGCGGCAAAGGCCCGCACATCCCGCAGGTACTTTTCAATGGTTCCGGGTGCGTGTTCCTCCCGGCGGAGATAGTGGCCGTAAGCCGTGATTTGCTCTGTGGTCAGTCTGTACTCATTCATATAAAGAGCCTCCGTTCTCCAAAGTATGAGGTTATTTTACCTTGGCAGAGGTTTTCTATAACGGCAAAGAAAATGCCCTTCGTCTTTTTTGTGGGGCGGTGCCATCGGCCGCAGCTTTGTTCCCTCCAG
The DNA here is from genome assembly GCA_021771675.1 of Oscillospiraceae bacterium. Next base: position 3,550 of record JAETOP010000068.1, read on the forward strand.
CCGGCCGCTTGCACGGGTATCGCCGGAAAAGGGCAAAGAAAAGTCCCGCAGAAGCCTTTTAGGCCTCTGCGGGACTCATCCCTTTATCCAATGATAAGAAAAACATCCGATGGGCGTTTTCGTATTCTCGGCGTCTCTTATTTTGCGCTTAAAATGTCCAGAAACTCTTTCGCTGTGACGATGAACGGCCTCACCGGGAAGTGCTTCATGTTGCCGGTGACAAGGTATGCTTCATCGTCTCGCCTTTCGACAACGACCTCATAAAATGGCAGATCTTTCATATCGGGGAGGATTTCGCCGGTTGGTGTTGGCTGGATCCGTTCACCATATTTTTTAATCGTATCAAGCAGGGCGCTGACAGCTTCTTCTGAAAAATGGAATTTTGCGCGTCGGAGCACTTCGCCGTACTCATGGAGGATTTCATCGCTATATAGTGCGATCACCTCGCCTGAAAAGAGCTTTCCGACCACAAGAACGGTGGCAGCGTCATCATGGCTGGACAGCAACGCAGACACAAGGACATTGGTGTCAATCACTGCATAGCAGATCATTTATGCACCTCCGCACCGTGTTTGCCGAATCTCCTCGTTAATTTCATCCAAGGTCAAATCCTGGACGCCATTCTGCTTCGCTTCAGCACGCAGAGCAAGAAACGCCTGCATCCCAGAGGCCCTTGTCACCTCTTTAGACGCTTCAATTTCAAAGGGGATCCGTCTTTCCCGCACAACAGCCCGCGCAAAAACATTGAAGGCCGTCGTGGCATTCATGCCAAAGTCGGCGCATAGCTGATCGAATTGACGCTTCAGCTCCTCGTCCATGCGGATACTAAAAGTAGCTTGTGCCATGTTCAGCACCTCCTTCATCATCCATTATATTCAAAAACTCGAAAATTACAATAGATATGAACTGATTAGGTGCGAATTACAATAAATTTTACGCAATATTCATATATGCCGTAATGCTTTTCTCTCATTGCGCATGAGGAGCGTTGTCTTTTTGATATTCCAGAATATCTCCGGCATCACAATCAAGCGCCTCGCAAATCGCCGCAAGGGTTGAAAAGCGGATCGCCGTCACCTTGTTGTTTTTGATTTTTGACAGATTCACATTTGAGATCCCCACACGGGCGGCAAGCTCGTTTAGGGACATTTTCCGCTCCACCATCATACGGTCTAATCTTAAAACTATTTTCCCCATTTCTACACCGCCTGCAGGAAAGGTTAAAGAAGTCCATCGACATCTTTTTCAAGCTCGGCGCCGTGAATGAAAAACTGCGTCAGGCAAAGCACGATAATGCCCACGGAAAACCCATACAGATCAACGCTTGTCTCAACCGCATCCACTCCAAGGATAAGGCGGCATAATACCCTCATAATCAGCCCGACGACAGGAACAGAGATGGAGAAAATACCGATCTCTCTCAGCATACGGATATTATCCGCCTGAAACGGAGTGCTCTCTTCCGATTTCTTTATCACCAGATGCAGGTTTCTGAATACCATGGCCATAAGCCCGAGAATAATGACAGCTCCGATTCCAAAGAGAAACAGCGTTCTCATCTCCACATTGCCGTTTTCCACGGGAGCAATTATTTCAAAACCATAGGCGTTTAGCTCGGCACCATATTCCTCTGCACTGATTCCCACAAAATACTTTACCCATTCGGGAGCCACAAGGGAGCATACCGTTGCAGCAAGCATTAAGGCGACACCCACCCAATGAAATACCTCCAGAATTTTGGTGATGATCTCCGCAAGCCTGATAATCCACTTTTTTCTCATCATCCGTGCCTCCTATTCGGATTTTGTTGATAGGAGCATAACACAGAGTTTTATATTTTTCAATATGTTTTTAATGTTTATCATTAAAAAATATATTTAATGCGTTAATTTTTGGCTTGTGAAATTAGAGAGGGACTGATTATAGAATTACATCTCGGAAGCAAACGGAATTTGTTACCGAGTCTCCGTGCAGAGTCCCGATAGAAAGAGGGCGGAGGGATTAACCCTCCGCCCCAGTCACATGCGATTTAACTTATGTTGCATTTCGATATATAAAGGTCACAATCTGCGCTCTGGTGCAGTCGGCTTCCGGGCTGAACAACCCTCCGCCTGTGCCGGTGGTGATCCCCTCGGCCACAGCCCACAGGACTGCATCGGCATAGTAGGCGTCAGCCGCCACATCCGAAAAGGCGTTGCTTTTGCTCACCGCCGGGGAACCCGCCGCACGGTAGAGGAAGGTCACGGCCTGCCCTCGGGTACAGGTGGCGTCCGGACTGAAGGTGGTGGCGCTGGTGCCGGAGGTGATCCCCCGCTCCACGGCCCACAACACGGCATCATAGTAGTATTCATCGGTCTGGGCATCCGTGAACGGGTTGGCGTCATCGACTTTGGGAGAGCCAGCCGCCCGCCAAAGGAAGGTCACCATCTGCGCACGGGTGCAGGAGGCGTCCGGGCTGAAGGTCGTTTCACCGGTGCCTCCGGTGACCCCCTTGGCCACCGCCCAAATTACAGCGTCGTAGTAATAGGCGTCGGCGGGAACATCGGTGAAGTTCACCGGCTCCACATAGCCGATGACATACTTGGAGAAATGGCGGGTGGTGAAAATCACCGTTTTCGTATGGAGGTCATACATGGTCTCGCAAGCGGAGATATTGCCGTTATCGTCCATAAACCAGACCACCACACCGGCAGGGTCCTGATTGTCCGGCAGCTCATGGGGGATAGAGACCGTGATCAGACCGCCGCCAAAATTGCTGATTACCTTGCCGCCGCTCTTGATGCTCAAATCAAATACGGGCGCATCCCCCACTGCCGCCTGCTGGCGGCTGTTCAGCTCTTCGGTGCTCACCGGCTCCACCGTCAGAGTGATGGTGCTGCCGGCCTGCTCCACCAAAGCGGTCAGAGCCTTCGGAGAAAGGGAGACCTCGCCGCTTTTCAGTTCAATGGTCACATCATTTTGGTTGTCTGCCGCATCCTGCAGGCCGCCGGAGGGCAGAGAAACAGAGGCACGACTGCCAGCGTCGATGGTAATGACGGAGCCCTCATCTGCTTTCTCCACGGCCTTTGCCAGTTGGGAGTTTGACACAGAGCTGCCGCTGACGGCGACGCTCACATCATCCCCGGAGCCGCTGACGCTGGAGTTACCGGAGCCGCCGGAGCTGGAGCTGCCGCCACCCTGATATGTCACTGAGACGGTACAGGAGGCCGTTGCTGTTCCCGCTGCAGCGGTAAAAGTATAGGTTGCGGCGGCGTTGGGCAGAGAGACCGTCCAAGTTCCATCCACACCTGGGGCGGGAGAGTAGGCGGTATTGTCGCAGACCACGCTGGCCGTCTGATCTGCCGGGATATTGCTCACCGTCAGCGTGACGGTGCCTCCGCCCGAAAGGGAGGGTGGGGTTGCCGTGATGGTCAGAGCGGGCGGATCCGGCTCTTGTGTCTGTTTGGTGTATGCGGCTGTGGTGATTTCGCTGACCAAGTTGTTCTTCACTACGATTGCTTTTACAGTGGTCGTATCGGAAATGGTGATAGCCTCGCTGTACTGGGCGCTGCCCGTGGTCGGCTCACTGCCGTCGGTGGTGTAGTAGATCACCGCTTCCTCATCTTCAGACCCCGCAGAGATTGAGACGGGCTGTGTTTCGGTAAATGCTGCTCCGCTCTCGGGAGTAAAAGTGGGAGCATCGGGAATCAGGCCGTCCCGCCATGTAGTCAGGGTGGCGGTCAGGGCGGGAGCATTGGGATTGTCCTTTGCACTCCCAACATCCACCCCCTGGGCCGTCAGAAAATCAAAAGGCGATTGATTTTCTGCGGCCAGAGGCATGACGCTGAACAGGGCAATGGATTCTGTTGTTTCGGCGGGAATCTCCTTTTGCGCACATCTCTGGAGCAGCGCGGCAATCTGGAAGTTTGACACCGGGGTTATGGGGTGGAAGGTGGTCTCCGAGGTGCCGCTGATGATCTCCCGCTCATAGAAGAACTGGATTGCCTCTACCTGCTCGTCTGTGCAGCCGGCCAAGTCGGTGAAGGGGCTATTCCATGTTCTTGTTGCCGTGAGTTTGGACAGCTCCGGCTGAAATTTCTCGTAGAACTCCACCGTCATCTCCGCCCGTGTGGTAGAGCCAGAGTCGGTGTTATTGATAAAGGTTTCCTTGTTCGCTGCATATGCGGAGAGGAAAGCATTTACCCCCGCAACAGGGATCGTATCTCCGCCATTAAATGTACCTTGGGCAGTACCGCTTATCAGGCCCGCACCATAGAAGCAGTTGACGGCGGGAGCGTACCAGGACTCCAATGTATCAGTAAAAGTAGTAGTCATCGCCGTTTTATTGCTCCGGCAGCCGGTAGCCCGCCACAGCACCACTGCAAACTCGCCCCGTGTCACGGTGCCGGTGGGGTTGAAAGTATTTTCGGCAGTTCCGCTGATGATCTTGGCTTTGTACAAGGCCGTGATGGCCGTTTTCTGATCGTCTGTGCAACTCTCTATGTCGGTAAAGTTTGGCTCCGTGCCTCCGCCAGCCATGGTATCAATGTCCGACCGGAGGTTTTCATGCTCGTAAACCATTTCCGCCATCTGTGCGCGGGTAATGGCGTCTGTTGAGGTCACGGGCGTCTCATCACTTAATTGGGCGGTTTCTTCTCCAGCAGTATCATCGGTTCCCCTGCTGGTTTCGCCGCCGGCCTCGTTGTTGACAGTCTCAATCGCCTCTGTTCCGTCCATTGCGGCATCTTCCTCGCCGCTGGCCAGCGCCGGCACGGACAGCAGGCTCAACATCAGGCAAAGACTTAATACACTTGCCAGTATTCGATTTTTCATGCGTTCTCTCCTTTGCTTTTCTTTTGAGGTGTGGGAGTCAGTACACTCCGTATACCAGATCTATTGGCATATTCGTGGAGATATTTCGACACATAATAAAATAGTTATTCAGATGCGGGATGCTGGAGTTTTTCAAACAGATCCCGATTTTCCCACCGTTGCCCTGAAATGGTCTGCGCAATATGTTATCTTGTAAGAGGGCGGGGGCCCCGCTCCGCATCCCGGGCGAAACATAAAAAGACGCTTTTCCAGTACAAGAAATCGTACTGAAAAGGCGTCTTTATTCATCAAATCACAAGTTTTGGACAGCACTAAAGGGCAGGAATTATCCTGCCTGCCTGCCTGCCTGCCTGCCTGCCTGCCTGCCTGCCGTCAGTATATTGCGTCGCCCGCATCCTTGTCAACCCCTTGCGCAAAAGATCTATAAACAATACCAGCATCAGTTTAGCACATTTACCCAGAAAAATCCATAGCCGGTGAAAACAAATTTGCAGTATTGCGGAGTCAAATTCAGGTGGCAGGGCATCAAAAAAGCCGAACTGACACCCAGCTTCCCCGACAAATCTATTGTAATTGAGGGGCAGATGTTCCACATTGGCTATTGCGCCGTAAATCTTTTCTCTTGCCTGTAAAATGTTTCATGGAAGTAAAAATATTCAGCATAGTAAATCGCTTAAAATAAATCGCTGTGCGATCCCGTTCGAGTGAGATATAAAATCAGCTCACCCCCGTCCACTTCGTAGATCAGCAGCCAATCCGGGGTGATATGGCACTCACGACACCCTATATAATCCCCGGAAAGCGAGTGATCCCTGTTCTTCTCTGGCAACGATTCCCCCGCCGCCAGCTTTCTAATCACATCGGTCAGCAGGGAAATATCAAAGCCACGCCTTTTTATGCGTTTCAAGTCCTTTTGAAATTTTGTGGTTGGCCTTATGTTATACATCGGCAAGCAGCTCCTCCATCATCTGATCGACATTGGAATAGGTCTTGCCAAGGCTCGGATCGGCCTTCATTCTCTTTGCTTCCTGGATTGCTTCGACGGTTTCAGCGTTCGGTACATCGCCGCTGATTTCAAAGGGTATTCTGTATTCCCGTACCGCCTTACGCGCAAAAACATTGAAAGCCGTCGTCATCGTCATTCCCATATCAGCACAGAACGCCTCAAACTGTTCTTTCAAATCCGCATCCATACGAATGTTAATATTTATATTTGCCATAGGTAGCAGCTCCTTTCACTCTTATTATATACATTGTATATATTTTTATTTACAATGTCAATAAGCAGTGCGCAAAAGACAAGTGGAAATATCCAGTTTGAAAACCGCTCTAAAATTTCCGCTATCTATATTTTACAGAAATTCAGGGTATTTATATTTCCGTTTATCTTGATTAGTGGAAATAAAAGAGATATAATAAGCGTTGAAATTTCCACTTATGATTTTGAAGATGTGAAAGGAGCTGAAGGTTTTGGGAAATCGAGCAGGTTATTTCAAATCAAATCTGTCCGGTGATATGGCTTATCAATCATTTGTTCCGGCCCCGCTGCCGCCTGTACCGCCGGTTGATTTGGGAAGTGAGGGCTTAAATCTTTTAATACAGGCAAACCGGCAGCTTGCGCTTTTGGAGGGCCTTGCCGCCCGTATTCCCAACATGGACTTGTTTGTTTCCATGTATGTACGGAAAGAGGCGCTTCTGTCCTCGCAGATTGAAGGCACACAGGCAACCCTTGACGATGTGCTGGATCCGCTTCTGGACGAAAACGCAAACCGGAATGTGGCGGAGGTCATCAACTATATCAAAGCAAGTGAATTTGCCGTCAAGCGTCTTCAGGAGCTTCCGCTGTGCAACCGTTTGATAAAGGAAACCCATGCAGTGTTGATGGAGGGTGTCCGTGGGCAGGAAAAAAGCCCTGGTGAGTTCCGTTACTCTCAAAACTGGATCGGTGGCCAAGGCAGCACACTGAAAAATGCCAGATATATCCCCCCCAATCCGGAGGATATGAAAGAGGCTATCTCGGATTTGGAGAAATACATGAATGCAGAGGATAGTCTGGATCCTCTGGTTCGTGCAGCGCTGATCCACTATCAGTTTGAAACCATCCATCCCTTTTTAGACGGAAATGGGCGTGTGGGGCGGCTCCTGATTACCCTGTTCCTGATGGAAAAGAAGATCCTGACGACTCCTGCACTCTATATCTCTTATTTTCTGAAGCGGAATCGGATTGAATACTACGACCGTATGACGGAAGTACGCCGAAAAGGGAACTATGAGCAGTGGATCACCTTCTTTTTGCAGGCGGTCATGGAATCGGCGGAGGATGCAGTCCACACAATCGACCAACTGACAGCCCTGCATGATAAAAATATGGCGAGACTGTTAGACGGTGTGGCAAAACGGCAGGCCGATACGCTGAAAAAGCTGTTTGCCTATCTGGAGGCGAACCCAATCATTGAGGTGAAAAAGACCTCGCATGCTTTAGCTGTAGCCTACAATACAATCGCAAGAGCTGTGGCTGTTCTGGTGGAAAAAGGAATTCTGATTCAAAGTGAAAAAGCCGGGAAAACACGCATTTTCTCCTATTCTGAATATTTGGATATATTGAGAAAAGATACCTGACAAAAACACCCACCGTTCTGGTGGGTGTTTTCCATTTGGAACTGTATTATATTATGCCTGCGTTTTTGGCCTGATTACATCCACGAAGTCGGTACCCTCATCATGCCCGAGACAATGCTACAAAGGGAAGCTGGTCTAACGCAATGGGAAGAGCCCCGGCAAAGGCCGAGGCCCTTCCTATTATGTTAGACGGTGAAAATACGGATGCAGGTCAGAAGCACGATCCGAAGCTCTTGGTACAGATCCTCATCGAATACTCTGTTCACAACAGCCTCCTTGGTCAGCAATGGGTCATAAAGCATCAGCAGCTCCTGGGCCGCCGTTTCATTCCCAGCCTTGGCGGAAAGGAGCAATTCTTTGAAGTTCACCCCCTGCCACCTCGCATCTCCTTCTGCACCTTCTGGAGCGCCCGGTAGTAAACTGCGGTCACGCCCTTGTAGCCCAACCCCAGTTCCTTCGCCAGTTCATCAAACTGGCGCTCGTCCAGAATGTGCGCCAGCAGGACATACCGCTCCCGGTCTGTCAGCCCAATCAGAACTTGAAGCAGCCGCTGGTTCTCCATCTGGGCCAGCGGCGGCAGACCAGCCAGCATATCTACCTCCTCCGGCCAGAGGTCAGAGGAGATGGCGTCGTCAATGCTGACTTCACAGGCGCTTTGCCGGATTTTCTTTTGGATGTACTGATACTTTTTCCGCTTTGCTGCCGTAATCAGATAGGCCGTAAACCGGTTTTGTATCGCATTGATGGGGTCACTTCCATCGTTCCGCATACTCATGGTGGATTTCCTCCTTATCGTCAAAGTGAAAGTCATCGTCCAACGATAAGGGCGGTCCACGGCAGCGGGGAAAGGGAATATGGCGGTATAATGCCTCCAAAGCGGCATACTGAAGCTCATCGCCCGGGACATACCTTTCATAGTGAATGTCTCTAACCATTGGCAGGCCCCCATTTCGACTGAGAGTTTATGGCAAGCTAAAACTCTATCGGGAGGGTCAGGCGGTGATCTGTGCAGCCCTTCATCAAGGCCAATTCAGACTCCTGCCTCAGCTTCATTTTTGATGTGACAGCAAAAAATGGCCGGACACAAGGAACTCCAAGGGTACTGCCACCCCAAGATTTCCTCGTGCCCGGCCATTCAATGGGCCGCCATTCTATGCCAGCGGATCTACAGCTCGGTATTTCAATTCGGTCAATATTTTGTTGTAGCGTTCCCCCTTCCTGTATTATACCATACCAACCCGGCTCGTAAGTTCCATAAATTTCAAGAATATCCCAGCGTGTTACATGGCTGGACCGGCGGAGCTGGTCGTGGTCAGCACTATTGCTCCATCCGCCATCGCTGCGGACGGCTACACGCATTCAGTTCTCGCAGTTCCATTAGACGGGAGGCGAAAACATGGACTGCCTCCTCCTGCAGCTCCCCGATTTCGTCCAGCACCTCATCCCGGAGCGCTTCTGCCTTGCGGTAGATGGCGACAGCCTCCCCGAAATTCCTGTACCGCCCCAGAAAAAACTGCTTCCGCGCAAAGGAGATCTTCGCCAGCCACAGTCCCCGGCTCCGGCTCACCCCCCTGGCCCCGCTGGTGTTGTTCACCGGGAGCTTTTTGGAATAAGCGATCTCCAGACAGGTGCCACCCACATAGGTACGACTGTTCTCTCGTCGCTCTCTACCATAGCACCCACAGCTGAGAGTTCTGCCCTGCAGGAGTTTATTACTGCTCACAATAGTCTCTTTCCCACATTCGCACCGGCACAGCCAGTAATAGCAGCCGTCTGCGGCCTTGTCCCCGGTGAGCCTCAAAACAGTCAGGCGGCCAAACCGCCGGCCTGTCAAATCCCGAAATTGATTTCCACGGACTGGAGCATCGCATGCCTGAACGGACTGTTCCATCATGTTCCTCTTCTCCCTTCGGCAAAGAGCATTGTTCCGTCCTGATTTATGGCTCGTTCAAGGCCGGATAGCGTTTACATTTCCCTATCTACAACCGGTCATTTTGGCTCCTGTCCCCTTGACCGCTCTCCATCGGGCAATCCCTGCGCCCTTTTCCTGTCCAGCAGCCAAGTACCCGCCATGCAGAGCAAACCTGTCAGCGACAGGATAGCTATGGCGATCCAATAGTCAATGTGGGCAGGATCCCGCAGGTCTGGGATGCCCTGCGCCGTGAGCTGGGCCGCACGGTAGTTGGAGATGAGAAGTAGCACAGTTGCACATACCATCAGGAAAATGCAGAGGAATGTGATCCCCCACAATACATAGCCCAGCCACTTTCTCATGCTTTCCTTCATAAAGCGTCTCTCCCTTCCTGTGAGTCTGCCTTTGGAAGTGCCTCAAAGCGCACCGTCAGTCGATCCTTGTCATCCTCCGTACAGGTAAAGAGGGTCAGCGGGTACTCGCCTGAAATCATCTCCCTCACCGCAGAGGGTGGCAGGACATAGGACTCCGCCACCACAAATTGCCATACCTGCCCATCCACCCCGGTGAAAACCAGCTCTGCGCCGGGGGAGAGTTCCTTCAAATGACCGAAGAAGCCGGGATAGTTGTGGGCACCGAGCACCATGTTCTCTGCGGCGATGGAGCCATAGTACCGGCAGGGAGAGATCTTCAGCTTTTCATCGGTCAGATCGGCCATGACCGGCAGTTCCCGGTCAATCTCCGGGATGGAGAGATACCCGATATAGTCATAGCCGTCTATTTCCACAGTCGGCATATCCGAGGCGACCGAGTTTACATTTCCCGCTTGGATCTGCGCCTTCAGTTCCGTCAGAGTCTTGGATGCCGTGAGGGCTGCCCGCCATGGCTGGGAGAGTCTGAACAGACATACCGCCAGCACCGCAATGCACGCCATCTGGCACAACATTAGCAGCCTTCGTTTCAGCATCATGGTTTCTCCCTTTCCATATTTACGAGGAAAGGGGGCTGAAGCCCCCTTTCCTGCGTAGATTTTAAGGTTATGCGTAAGCCCGATAGAGGAAGGTCACAATCTGGGCGCGGGTGCAGGAAGCATCCGGGCTGAAGGTGCTGGCGCTGGTGCCAGCTGTGACGCTCTCGGCCACGGCCCACTTCACAGCGTCGGCGTAATAGGCGCTGTCAGCCACATCCACGAAGGGGTTCGTCCCGCTGGTCGTGGTTCCGACGGCCCGGAACAGGAAGGTCACAATCTGTCCGCGGGTGCAGGTGGTGTCCGGGCTGAAGGTGGTGGCGCTGGTGCCTACGGTGATCCCCTGCTCCACGGCCCACAGTACAGCGTTATAGTAGTAGGCGCTGGCGGGGACATCGGTAAAGGGATTGACGCTGCTCTTGGGTGCCGGGGAACCGGCGGCCCGCCACAGGAAGGTCACGGCCTGGGCCCGGGTGCAGGCGGTGTCCGGGCTGAAGGTGGTGGCGCTGGTGCCGGAGGTAACGCCGTTCTCCACGGCCCACGCCACCGCATCATAGTAATAGGTGCCGGTGGAAACATCGACAAAGGCAACCTCGGGCTGCTCCCCAATCTTAGCGAAGCTGGCTTCCACCGTGACCTTGGAGGTGGGCATGGTGAAGGTGTACTGGGTGTCGCTCTTTTTTGTGAGCTTGACCGCACTGCCGTTCTTGTCGGTGACGGTCAGATCGTCCAGCTCGTAGCCGGAGTCTGGCTTTACGGTGATGGTCACAGTCGTACCCTTGCTGGCGTTCTTGGGTGAGACGGAAACAGAACCGTTCTTGGTGCTGTCCACGGTCACAGCGTAGGTGGTCGTCCCGCCGCCGCCACCGCCGGAACGGTTGGAAATGGTCAGGGTGCCGTCCACATAGGTAATGGTGTAGTTCTCCCCAGCATTTGCTCCGCTGGCCTTGATGGTGTAGTTTCCAACCGTATTCGTGTCCGTGGCGGAGCAGGTCAGCGTGGGTACCGTGGTCAGATTGTCGCCTTTTTTGAGCCCGCTCACCATATAGGTGAATTCCGGCAGCGTGCCGCCCACATAGACGGACTTGTCATCCGCTGTGATGGTCAGCGGGGCGGGCGAAATGCTGATGACTGCCGAACCCGTCACAGAATGTTCGCCGGACTCGACCTTCCAGTAGACAACCGTAGTCCCCGCATTCTTGACCTCGACCTTCGCATCGGACAAGGTATTTGCCTCGGTGCCGTAGGTCACGGTCGCTCCCTCGGGCGCATTCACTGTGATGCTGTGATTTTCCGCGTCGTATACGCCGGTGTACCCTTCTGCGGTCACATCGAGCCCAGACACATTCACGGAATAGCTCGCCTCGGCAGTGCCGGAGTAGTTCCCCGTGAAAGAAATTGTGAATTTGTGGTTGGTCATGTCCTGCGTCACGGTGTAATCCGTGTCCTTGACGAGCACAGTGCCGTTATAAACCACCTGGATGTCGGCCTTCGCCGCCGCCTCGTCAGACACATAGCTGCTGTTCACGCCGGTGATGGTCACGCTTTCAGATGTGAGGGCCAAAGCGGATACCGTCAGGTTCTCGCTGGTGAAGAAATCCTGCCCGTCATAGGCAAGCGTGATCGTGCCGGAGCCCGCCTTCGTGTAGGATACGGCCCCAGTGCCGCTCAATTCCGCAATATCCGACGCCAGGGTGAGGCCGTCCGGCAGTGTGGCGGAGCACAGAGTTTTGCTGTCCCCGAAGGTCCCGCCGTCCAGAGCGGTGGTGTCCAGGGTGTTGACGCCCGCTACTGCCTCAATATCAGTCGTCTTGACTGCCCAGTTCGTCCCAGTCAGGGTCATCTGGTCGGGAGTTCCGGTCAACGCACCTTTTTTGAGATAGGTGTCATTCGAGGTATGCCCGGTGCGGGTTGCGGATACAGTCGTGAACGCCATGCAGTCCTTTACGGTCAGGGCGCCCGTGCATTTTCCGGCGAGGCCGCCGGCGTTTGCCGCATAGTTCCTCGTGGAGTCGTTGCTGGCGGAGACCGTTCCAACGGCCACGCAGTTCTCCACGGAGCCGCTCATCTCGCCGGCGATGCCGCCTGCGGCGCTTTCCTCACCAAAGACGGGGAGGGAGCTGTCGTACTTGAGCTCCGCCTTGATATTGCCCTTTGCGGTGCAGTTCGATACTGCGGAGGCCGTCAGGCTGCCGCCGACGCCGCCCGCCATGGCAAATTTGGGCGCCGTCACGGAGATGTCGCCCGTGTACTGGCAGTTCGTCACGGATGCACCGGTCTGGGAGCCGATCAGGCCGCCAGCATAGAGGTAGCCGCCGGTGGCGTTCTGCACCTTGGTGCTATGCGTCGCCGTGACAGACACCGTGGAGCTGCAGTCAGAGACGGTCGCACCGTTACCACAAGCTACCGCAGGCCCGATATAGAGATTTTCACCGTTTGTTGTCGCCGTTGTGAGGGCAACGCTGCCGGCGAAGCTGACATTGGACACCTCGGTGCCGTCGGAATACCCCACGAGCCCGATGTACTGCGGCTGATTGTCTTTCCATTCAGAACTGTTGATATTAAAGGTCACGGTATTGCTCTGGCCGTCGATCTTGCCGGAGAAAGGCGTCACTGCAGTTCCCAGACCGATAGCCGTGTCCCCAGTCAATGTCAGGTCTGCGGCCAGCTTCACATAGGCCTTTGACAGGGCGACCGCTTTTGTGGTTGCGTCTGCGCCGCTCATGCGCCCGCCCAGCACTGCGGCCTGGGCCGTCTCATCGTCGGCAATGGCCTTGACCAGATTTTCATAGTCCGTCAGGGAGCGGATGACATACGCATCGCTCCAGCTCTGGTAGGGCAGGGCGTCGTCTGCGACATTCCCATTGTGGGTCAGATCGGCATACAGCGTCGCCCCATCTGCGCTGAACAGGTCGGCGGACTTCACGCCGGCAGCGTTGACCACATAGAGGGAGGTGTTGAAGTAGTTCCCGGCGTCGGAGGTCACGGGAACCTTCAGAGCCCCGTCTGCCACGCTGGCGGAATTGTCACTCAGCTTCCAGCCCTCGGCATCCGTTGCCGTCATTACATGGGAGCAGTTCGTGAAGTTCGCCTTGCCCCAGACGGTGCCGCCGGACAAAATCATGCCCGCTGCGCCGCCGTGTGCGGCGGTTACGCTGCCGGAGTTCTCACAGCCACTGAAAGTCAGGACACTGGATTCAATCGACCTTCCGACGATGCCGCCAGCGTTGTTGTTGCTTTGAGCGGTGGCGCTCACTGTGCCGCTGTTTTTGCAGTTTGTGAAGGACGCAGTAGTCGCACCCACATATCCCACAATGCCGCCTGCCGGGGCGGAATGGCTCTCCAGTTCAGTCTGGCGGGTCGCTGTGATCGCCCCGGTGTTCTCGCAGTCTTCAAAGGTCGCGGTAGTAGATGAGACCGTGCTCACGATACCGCCTGCCAGTGCGTTGCCCTGGGAGAGGGTGGTGCTGTTGTCCAAAAGGGTGAGGGCGGCGCCCGCTGTAATGGCTCCGGTGTTCTTGCAGTTCTTGACCGTCAGGGAGGCGCCACCGCTCTGTCCGATGAGGCCGCCCGCGGGGGAGGTGTTGAAGGTCGCGCCCACGGTCAGGCTTGCGCTGTTTTCACAGTTCTCGACGGTGACATCGCCTGCTGTTACGCCGATCAGCACGCCGCAGGAATTGCTTTTCATCGCAAGGGTGACCGAGCCTGCGGTTTTCACATTCTGGATGGTCGCGCTTGTGTTGGTATAGCCCGCTTTGTTAAACAGGCCGCCCGACACGATGACATAAGTATCGTCGTTCGGCTGGACCTTGCCGTTAAAGAGGTCGTTCTCCACATTCGGGTCAGTGGAGACGGATATGGTCTTGCTGGTGTCGATGTCCAGGGTGATGGTGTGATTGTCGCCATCGAATGTGCCGTTGAAGGTGTAGTCCCAGCGGTTCGCCCAGGTACCACTGCCCGTCTTGTAGTAGATCTGCTCGAAGCCGATGCCATAGAAGCCATCCTCGGTTTTGAGCGTCACATCGCTGACCAGCTTATAATGGCTGCTCAGCAGGGCTTTCACTGTATTTGCGTCTGTGGCCGTCTTTCCGAACAGGGCAAACTCCTCTGCCGTGCCGATGCCGGCGGAGATATGGGACAGAGCGATGAAGTTCGCCGCGGACTTCAGCTCATAGGGAGAGCTCTCCGTTCCTTCGCCCTTGATCTCGCTGACCCAGCGGGCGGTCAGGGTGGTGTCGCTAATGTAGTTCCACTTGCTCAAGCCTTTGCCATCTGAGCCAGTGATCTTTGTCTCGCCCAGATACCAGCCGTCGAAATCATAGTTGGCCTTGGTGGGGACGGCGAAGGTGTAGTCGCTGCTGCCATAGGTCACGGTGGTCGAGGTAGACCCCAGCGTTCCGCCATTGGCATTCAGCGTCACATTGACGGAGACATTCTTTTCCGCCAGCGACTCCTTGAGCTCCGCCAGCGTCTTACCCTCATTCACACTCTTGTCCACATAATACTGGAGGGTTTCGGACAGGCCGTTGTAGGTCTGCTCATAGGTTTTCAGGCTGTTGATCTGGGTGTTGAGGTCGTCGCCGGTCTTGTCCAGATCCACGGCGTTCAGGCTGGTGATCAGCGTGTCTGCCGAAGATTTTCCATCTGTGTCCGCCGTCACCAGGAGGGCATTATTGTCGGTGTCCTTCAGCTCATCGTAATACCCTTCGGGGAGGATCAGGCAGGTCGTTTCCCCGGAGACCAGCTTGCCCGGCGTGTAGCTCTCGCCGTTGCGGGTCAGGCTTGTCACGCTCTGGGAATCGGCAACCAGCGCCAGCGCATCGCCGAACTCGGTCTGCAGCGCCCAGTTTGCGAAAGCCGTCTTGGCCTCGGAGCCGGCGTTCAGACCCTGCCCGATGCCGGTGGTCACGGTGCTATTGCCGATGGTGTAAGAGCTGCCGGCCCCGTCGCCTGTACCGGGGAAGTCGCTTCCGTTCGTTGCGGTCACGGTCCCCCCAGTGATGGTGATGACGCCCATGGCCGCGCCGTTTGCCCACGCGGTCTTGGTCGTATCCGTGGACAAGGCGCCGATGCTGCCGCTCCCGATGCCGGGGGCGTACTGGCCGCCGGTCGCATTGACGGTACCGCCGGAAATGGTGATAGTGCCGCTCCCGCCGCCGCTGTAATCACTGATACCTGCGGGTGTATCCATACCGCCGCCGCCGATACCGGCCCCGTAGATGCCGCCCGTTGCGGTGACGGTGCCGCCGGAGATGGTGATTACGCCGCCGTTGTTGTCTTTGCTGTGATATTTGCCGCCGCCGTCACCGATGCCGGCTCCATATTTCTGCTTCGCGGTTGCGGTGACGGTTCCGCCAGTGATGGTGATGACATCGCCGGATTGGTAATCGCCGCCGCCGATGCCGGCAGAGCAACCCTCGGCAGTGACGGTGCCGCCGCTGATGAGGATGGTTTTCGCACCGTTGAAGCCGTAGACCTTTCCGATGCCCGCACTGCCATGTGCGCTGCCCACATCGGCTTTCCCAGACTTTGCGGTGACAGTGCCGCCCGAAATGGTGATGTTCGAGGCGTTGGAGCCGCCGCCGATGCCGGGGCCGCCGTAGGAGGTGCCTTTGTCGCCGGTTGCGGTGATGGTGCCGCCCGAAATGGTGATGTCTCCGGCGGTGTAGTAAGCCTTATGCTCGCCATTCGGCCTACCGCCGCCGTTTGCACCGATGCCCGCTCCGCCGCCGACATTGTATGCACCAGAAATTTCCCCTCCAGCGGTAGCGGTGAGAGAACCACTGCCCATAATGGTCAGCGAGGCATCCTGCTTGACCCAAAGGCCGGCAAAGCTGACATCTTTCCCATAATTTTCGGAATCATCATACACACCGGATTTCAGCGTGTTCTCGGTGTCCTCGGCCAGCGTCAGCGTGACCTTGCCGCCGGTGATGGCGAAGGCGCAGGCCGTTTCCAGCGTGGCCTGTCTGCTCACATCAATATTCACACCGTTCAAAGTGATGTTGTGCGTGCCGCCCGTCACAGTGATGGTGTTGGTTGTACTGCTTGTGGCGTCCCCATCATCACTATTAGCACTGGCACTGGCCTGCGAGATGACATACTCACCCGTGTAGGCGGTCTCTTCTGTCGCATCCCCCTGCTTATAGCCGGTGGCCGTGATGACGATGGAGCCGTCGGCAAGATCGAGCTTGTCGTCACTCTCTTCATTCAGCGGCATGATCTGCCGGGTGAAGAACGCCGCCGCTTCCTCCAGCGCGGACATATCCAGCGCCTCGGCCTCATCGACGGTCAGCTTGTCGATGGCGTCATAGATGGCGCCGACCTCCGCATAGACCTCGGCCTGCTCCTCCTTGTCCATCTTCTCCAGCGTGTCCGCGTCGAGCAGCGCGTCAATGCGCTCCTGCAGGGCCGATACAGCGGAGTCAGCCGGGATGGACTCTTCCGCTTCCTCCGCAGGCTCCTTCGGAG